>DATMJX010000120.1:0-7061 GCA_035553715.1 Methylibium sp. | reverse complement strand
CCTCAGACATCAGCTTGGAGGCCGCCGGGGCCGGCGCGTTCAACCAGATGCAAGCACCTGCAACCCTCAACGTCGCCGGTGCGCCCGTGGTGCACCGCCGGCCCGGCAGGCGCCATCGCGGTCGTCACGGCTTCGCCGGCGCCGAAGCCGGCGGCTCGACCGGCTCGGGCAGTTCCGGCGGATTGCCGTCGTAGACCAGACTGCGACGTCGCTGCAGGTAGGCATCGCGCACGAACAGGTACTTGTCGAGCGCGATGTCGTCGAGCATGCCGCTGGCCTTGAGCAGGTCGGCACGGGTGTTGACGACGCGCAGCGCGGTGGCGCTGTTGCGCACCGCGGGGTCGTCGATCAGCGTCTCGGTCGTCGCCTGCGCATCGAGCGGCAGCGCCGCGGTATCGCGCAGCGTCGAGGGCCCGAACAGCGGCAGCACCAGATAGGCGCCGGAGTCCACCCCCCAGCGGCCCAGCGTCTGGCCGAAGTCCTCGTGGTGCGGCTCGAGCCCCATCTCACCGGCCCAGTCGAGCACGCCCAGCCCGAACACGGTGTTGATGCTGAAGCGCATGAAGTCCGCGACGGCCAGGCTCGGCTTGCCCTGCAGCAGCTGGTTCGGCACCGACCAGGCGTCACGCAGGTGGTTGAAGAAGTTGGTCACCCCCTGGCGGATCATCGAGGGCACGGCATCGCGGTAGGTCCGCGCGACCGGTTCGAGCGCGTAGGTGTCGACCGTGTCGTTGAAGGCGTAGGTCACACGGTTGACCTTCTCGAGCGGGTCGGGCTGCTGCGTCGTCGCGCAGCCCCCCAGCCCGAGGCTGGCCGTCAGCACCAGCGCGGTCGCGACCCAGCGGTGTATTCCCTTCGACTTCATTTGGCGGCTCCATCGCCCTGCTCGGCGGCCTTGCTGAACAGGAACTGGCTGATCAGATTCTCCAGCACCACCGCCGACTGCGTCATCTTGATCACGTCACCGGCGACCAGCGGCTTCTCGTCGGCCCCGGGCTCCAGACCGACATACTGGTCGCCGAGCAGACCCGAAGTCAGGATCTTGGCCGAAGTGTCGCGCGGGAACTGCATCGCGCGGTCGATCTCCATCGTCACCACGCCCTGGTAGGTCGCGCCGTCGAGCGCGATCTTGGTGACGCGCCCGACGGCGACGCCGGCGCTGCGCACCGGCGCGCGCGGCTTCAGGCCGCCGATGTTGTCGAAGCGCGCGCTCACGACATAGCTGTCGCCCCGCCCGAAGCTGGCCAGGTTGGCCGCCTTCAGCGACAGGAACACCAGCCCTGCCAGCCCGAGCAGCACGAACAGGCCCACCAGCGTCTCGATACCTTTCTTGCTCATTCTTCCTTCTCCGCGATCCTGCACTCAGGGTGTCGAGAACATCAGCGCCGTGAGCACGAAGTCCATGCCCAGCACGCACAGCGACGAGATCACCACGGTCCGCGTGGTCGCGTAGGCGACGCCCTCGGGCGTCGCCTGCGTTTCGTAACCCTGGTAGAGCGCGACGGCCGTGCAGATCACGCCGAACACGAAGCTCTTGACGATGCCGTTGCCGACGTCTCGCCAGACGTCGACGCGGTCCTGCATCAGGCCCCAGAAATTGCCCGGATCGAGCCCGATCAGTCCGACCGCCACGACCCAGGCACCCAGGATGCCGATGGTCGAGAAGAGCGCCGCCAGCAGCGGCATCGACACCGCCCCGCCGATGAAGCGCGGCGCCAGCACGCGAGCACGCGGGTCGACGGCCATCATCTCCATCGCGGCGAGCTGCTCGCCGGCCTTCATCAGGCCGATCTCCGCGGTCAGCGAGGTGCCGGCACGGCCGGCGAACAGCAGCGCCGCGACCACCGGCCCCAGCTCGCGGACCAGGGACAGGTTGACGATCAGCCCGAGCGACTCGGTCGCGCCATAGGGCACCAGCGCGTAGTACATCTGCAGCGCCAGCACGAAACCGACCGCCAGGCCCGAGGCCAGGATGATCACGAGCGACAAGTTGCCGATCGCGTAGATCTGCGCGACCACCAGCGAGAAGCGCCGCAGCGCCGCCGGCACGTTGCGCAGCAGGTCGAGCGTGAACATCGCCGCGTGACCGAAGCCGCGCAGCACTTCGAGCGAGCGAGCGCCCAGGTGGGTGATCGCCCTCAAGACAACGCTCCCGTCACGCCGAAGTCCTGCGCCAGCGGTGGCGCGGTGTAGTGGAACTTGACCGGGCCGTCGGGCTCGCCGCGCACGAACTGGCGCACCTCGGGGTCCGACGAGCCCATCAGCTCGTCGGGCGTCCCCTGCGCGACGATGCGACCGCCCGCGGCCATCAGGATCACGTGGTCGCTGATCGACATGCATTCGGGCACGTCGTGCGAGACCACCAGCGCGGTCGATCCGGTGGCATCGGTCAGCTTGCGGATCAGCTGCGCCGCGACACCCATCGAGATCAGGTCGAGCCCGGCGAAAGGCTCGTCGTACATGATCAGCTCGGGGTCCATCGCGATCGCACGCGCCAGCGCGATGCGCCGCGCCATGCCGCCCGAGACCTCGGCAATGCGCAGTCCGGCGGCGCCACGCAGGCCGACGGCGTTGAGCTTCATCAGCACGATGTCGCGGATCATGGTCTCCGACAGCGTCGTGTGCTCGCGCAGCGGAAAGGCCACGTTGTCGTAGACCGACAAGTCGGTGAACAGCGCGCCGAACTGGAACAGCATGCCCATGCGCCGGCGCAGCCGCAGCAGCTGGGCCCGGTCGCGCGCATTGACGACCTCGCCGTCGAACACCACGCGCCCGCTGTCGGCGGCCGAGATGCCCCCGATCAGGCGCAGCAGCGTGGTCTTGCCACAGCCGGAGCCGCCAAGGATGGCAGTGACCTTGCCGCGCGGGAACTGCAGCGTGACGTCGCTCAGGATGACGCGGCTCGCGTCATACCCGAAGGTGACTTGGTCGATGACGATCAGCGGGTCGGTCGTGTTCAAGCCGGCGCTCGGGGGGGCCCGGGAAGTTGGAGGAGTGCCGCGCGGGGCGGCCTCCCCGGCGACCGGCGATTGTGTCATGGGCCCCGCGCCGGCGCCGCATGGCCGGCTTCAGCGCGGCAGTTCGCTCGAACCCGTCAGGTACTCGTCGATGGCGCGGGCCGCCTGGCGACCTTCGCGGATCGCCCAGACCACCAGCGACTGGCCCCGACGCATGTCGCCGGCCGCGAACACCTTGTCGACGTTGGTCTGGTAGCCCCCGATGAAATCCACGCCCGCCCTCGCATTGCCGCGCGCGTCCTTGTCGACGCCGAAGGCCTCGAGGACGGTGGCAACCGGGTTCACGAAGCCCATCGCCAGCAGCACCAGATCAGCCTCGAGCAGCTGCTCGCTGCCCGGCACCTCGGTCATCTTGCCGCCCTCGAACTGCACGCGCACGGTCTTGAGCCCGGTGACCTTGCCGTTCTTGCCGACAAACTCCTTCGTGGCGATCGCGAATTCGCGCTCGCAGCCTTCCTCGTGGCTCGAGCTGGTGCGCAGCTTGTAGGGCCAATAGGGCCAGGTCAGCTCCTTGTTCTCCTGCTCGGGCGGTTGGGGCAGCAGCTCGAACTGGGTCACGCTCTTCGCGCCATGGCGGTTGCTGGTGCCGACACAGTCGCTACCGGTGTCGCCGCCGCCGATCACGATGACCTTCTTGCCGTCGGCGCGGATCTGGCCCTTTAGCTTGTCGCCGGCGTTGACCTTGTTCTGCTGCGGCAGGAACTCCATCGCGAAGTGCACGCCGTCGAGCTCGCGGCCCGGCACCGGCAGGTCGCGGCTCTGCTCGGCGCCACCGGCCAGCAGGACGGCGTCGAACTCGGCCCGGAGCTGCTCGGCCGAGATCGTTTCCTTGGCCCAGCTGGTGACCTTGGTGTCCGCCGGCAGCGCGCCGACCAGCACGCCGGTGCGGAACACCACGCCCTCGGCCTGCATCTGCTCGATGCGGCGGTCGATGTGCGACTTCTCCATCTTGAAGTCGGGGATGCCGTAGCGCAGCAGGCCGCCGACGCGGTCGTTCTTCTCGAACACCGTCACGTCGTGGCCGGCGCGCGCGAGCTGCTGCGCCGCGGCCAGGCCGGCCGGGCCGGAGCCGACGACGGCGACCTTCTTGCCGGTCCGGTGCTTCGCCGGCTGGGGTTGGACCCAGCCCTCGGCCCAGGCGCGGTCGATGATCGCGTGCTCGATCGACTTGATGCCGACCGCGTCATCGTTGACGTTCAGCGTGCACGCCGCCTCGCAGGGCGCCGGGCAGATGCGGCCGGTGAACTCGGGAAAGTTGTTGGTGCTGTGCAGCACCGTGATCGCGTTCTTCCAGTCGCCCCGGTACACCAGGTCGTTGAAGTCCGGGATGATGTTGTTGACCGGGCAGCCGGAGTTGCAGAACGGCGTGCCGCAGTCCATGCAGCGCGCGCTCTGCACCTTGGCGTCGTCATCCTTCAGGCCGATGACGAATTCCTTGTAATGCTTGACGCGCTCCGCGACCGGCGCGTAGCCCTCCTCCAGGCGTTCGTACTCGAGGAAGCCGGTGACTTTTCCCATGATCGCTGTCCCTGTCCTTGCTTACTTCGCCGGCACGGTCTTGCCGCTCGCCTTCTTGTCCGCGCCCTTGGCCTTGGCGATGGTCTCGCCGGCCTGCTTCTTCGCGCCCATCTCGGTCAGCGCACGCTTGTATTCGTTCGGGAAGACCTTGACGAACTTGGCGCGCGACGTGGCCCAGTGATCGAGGACCTCGCGGGCACGCAGCGAGCCCGTCCACTTGTGATGGTCCTCGATCAGCTTGCGCAGCAGCAGCTCGTCGGCCACGCCCTTGTGGAAGGTCGCGGCGTCCTGGGTGGCACGCTGCTCCTCGGCGACCAGCACCTTCTCCAGCGCCACCATCGAGGTGTTGCAACGCGCGCCGAAGCTGCCGTCCTCGTCGTAGACGTAGGCGATGCCGCCCGACATGCCGGCCGCGAAGTTGCGGCCGGTCTTGCCGAGCACGACCACCGTGCCGCCGGTCATGTACTCGCAGCCATGGTCGCCGGTGCCCTCGACCACCGTGGTGGCGCCCGACAGCCGCACCGCGAAACGCTCGCCGGCCACGCCGCGGAAGAAGGCCTCGCCGCTGGTCGCGCCGTAGAGCACGGTGTTGCCGACGATGATGTTGTGCGTCGCGTCGCCGCGGAAGTCGATGCTCGGCCGCACGACGATGCGCCCGCCCGACAGGCCCTTGCCGGTGTAGTCGTTGGCGTCACCGATCAGGTAGAGCGTGATGCCCTGCGCCAGGAAGGCGCCGAAGCTCTGGCCGCCGGTGCCTTCCATCTGGATGAAGATGGTGTGATCCGGCAAGCCCTCGGGGCGGTGGCGGATCAGCTCGCCGGAGAGCATGGCGCCGACCGTGCGGTTGACGTTGCGCGTCTCCTCCATGAACTGGACCTTCTCGCCGCGCTCGATCGCCGGGCGGCACTTCTCGATCAGCTTGACGTCCAGCGCCTTCGCGAGGCCGTGGTCCTGCTCGTCGACCTGGCGGCGCGGCACCTCGGTGGCCACCTGCGGCAGGTGGAACACGCGGCTGAAGTCCAGGCCGCGCGCCTTCCAATGCGCAAGGCCCTTCTTCGTGTCGAGCAGGTCGGCACGGCCGATCAGCTCGTCGAAGGTGCGGATGCCCAGCTGCGCCATGATCTGGCGCGCCTCCTCGGCGACGAAGAAGAAGTAGTTGACGACATGCTCGGGCTTGCCCTGGAACTTGGCGCGCAGCACCGGGTCCTGGGTCGCCACGCCCACCGGGCAGGTGTTCAGGTGGCACTTGCGCATCATGATGCAGCCCTCGACGACCAGCGGCGCGGTCGCGAAGCCGAACTCGTCGGCCCCAAGCAGCGCGCCGATGACGACGTCGCGGCCGGTCTTCATCTGGCCGTCGGCCTGCACGCGGATGCGCCCGCGAAGGCCGTTGAGCACCAGCGTCTGCTGGGTCTCGGCCAGGCCCAGCTCCCAGGGCGTGCCGGCATGCTTGATCGACGACCACGGCGAGGCGCCGGTGCCGCCGTCGTGGCCGGCGATGACCACGTGGTCGCTCTTGGCCTTGGCCACGCCGGCCGCGATCGTGCCCACACCGACTTCCGACACCAGCTTGACGCTGACCGAGGCACGCGGGTTCGCGTTCTTCAGGTCGTGGATCAGCTGCGCCAGGTCCTCGATCGAGTAGATGTCGTGGTGCGGCGGCGGGCTGATGAGGCCGACGCCCGGCACCGAGTAGCGCAGCAGGCCGATGTACTCGGACACCTTGCCGCCCGGCAGCTGGCCGCCCTCGCCCGGCTTGGCGCCCTGGGCCATCTTGATCTGGATCTGGTCGGCCGAGACCAGGTACTCGGTCGTGACGCCGAAGCGGCCCGAAGCCACCTGCTTGATCTTCGAGCGCAGCGAGTCGCCGTCCTGGAGTACGTAGTCCGTCTCGATGACCTTCGTGCCGATGACATCCGACACCTTGGTGCCGGCGCTGATCTTGATGCCCTTGAGTTCGTTGCGGTAGCGCGCCGGGTCCTCGCCGCCTTCGCCGGTGTTGCTCTTGCCGCCGATGCGGTTCATGGCAATGGCCAGCGTGGCATGCGCCTCGGTGGAGATCGAGCCCAGCGACATGGCACCGGTGGCGAAGCGCTTGACGATCTCCTTGGCCGGCTCCACCTCGTCAATGGGGATGGCCTTGGACGGATCGACCTTGAACTCGAACAGGCCGCGCAGCGTCATGTGGCGGCGGCTCTGGTCGTTGATCAGCTGGGCGTACTCCTTGTACGTGTTCCAGTTGTTGGCACGGGTCGAGTGCTGCAGCTTGGCGATGGCGTCGGGCGTCCACATGTGCTCCTCGCCGCGCACGCGCCAGGCGTACTCGCCGCCGGTGTCCAGCATGTGCGCCAGCACCGGGTCGTTGCCGAAGGCGGCCTTGTGCATGCGGATCGCCTCCTCGGCGATCTCGAAGACGCCGATGCCCTCGACGCGGCTGGCGGTGCCGGTGAAGTACTTGGACACGGTGTCGCTGTTCAGGCCGATGGCCTCGAACAGCTGCGCGCCGCAGTACGACATGTAGGTGCT
>DATMJX010000119.1:0-6574 GCA_035553715.1 Methylibium sp. | reverse complement strand
CCCAGCCGGTGCAGCGCCAGCGCGAGTTCGAGTCCGATCACGCCGGCACCGACCACCGCGACCGAACGCGGCAGCGTGTCCCAGTCGAACACGTCGTCGTTGACGATCAGACGCTCGCCGAGCGCGGCACGCCAGTCGGCGGGGACCACGGGACGCGAGCCGGTCGCGATGATCGTGCGGCCGGCCTCGACGCGCAGCGGCCCGTCGGGCGTGTCGACGTGCAGCGTGTGCGCGTCGAGGAAGCGCGCCCGGCCCCGCAGCAGGTGCTCGGGCTCCAGCGCCTTCATGTCCTCGAGCACGAAGCCGACGAAGCGGTCGCGCTCGCTGCGCACGCGCTCCATCACGCGTCGGCCGTCGACACGCACCTCGGGGACCGCGATGCCGAAGCGGTCCGCATGGCGCGCCTCGTGCGCCGCCTCGGCGGCAGCGATCAGCAGCTTGCTCGGCATGCAGCCCACGCGTGCGCAGGTCGTGCCCCAGGGGCCGGGGTCGATCTGCAGCACGCTGTCGGTGTGGACGCGCGCCGCGCGACCGGCGCTGAGGCCGGCGCTGCCGGCGCCGATGATCGCGACGTCGACCTGGCGTGGGTTCATGTCGACCTCCCTGTCGGCAAACCGTGGCGCCCGGGCGCGGCGCTTCAGACCAGCCCGTCGAATGGCAGCACGTCCACGGGGCCGCCGCGCTCCACCGAGCCCTGCTCGTGGTGCAGCACGACCAGGCCGTTGGCCACGCTCATGCTGCGCAGGATGCCCGAGCCCTGGGCGCCGGTGAGCTGCACGTCCCAGTCGCCGTCAGCGGCGCGCGTCACGATGCCGCGCTGGTACTCGGTGCGGCCGGGCTTCTTGCGGATCGCCTCGGTGGCGCGTGCGCGCAGCAGCGGCAGCGGCCGGGGCGTGGCGCCCGCCATGGCCAGCAGCGCATCGCGCACGAAGGCGTAGAAGGTCACCATCACCGCGACCGGGTTGCCGGGCAGCCCGAACAGCACCGCCGACTTCGAGCCCGGCCCGTTCGAGAGGATGCGGCCGAAGGCCATCGGGCGACCCGGGCGCATCGCGATGCGCCAGAAGGCGACCTCGCCGAGCCGCGCCATCACCTGCTTGGTGTGGTCGGCCTCGCCGACGCTGACGCCGCCCGAGGTGATCACCGCGTCGGCGTTCTCGCAGGCGCTGCGAAAGGCGGCTTCCAGCGCGACCGGATCGTCGCGCACGACGCCCATGTCGATGACCTCGCAGCCCAGCCGCGTCAGCATGCCGTGGATCGTGTAGCGGTTGCTGTCGTAGACGCAGCCCTCGTCCAGCGGCTCGCCGATCGAGCGCAGCTCGTCGCCGGTCGAGAAGAAGGCCACGCGCAGGCGGCGCCACACCGGCAGCTCGGCCTGGCCGAGCGAGGCCGCCAGGCCGATGTCGGCGGGCGTCAGCACCCGGCCGGCGGCGAGCGCGGCCTCGCCGATCGCGAGGTCCTCGCCCTTCAGACGCCGGTTGTCGCCGGGGCGCACCACGCCGGCGGGCACGACGACGCGGCCCTGCGTATCGGTCTGGGTGAATTCCTGCGGCACGACCGTGTCCAGGCCGGCGGGCATCACCGCGCCGGTCATGATGCGCAGGCACTGGCCGGCGGCCACCGCGCCGTCGTAGGCCGCGCCCGCGTAGGCGGTGCCCGCCACCGCGAGCGTGGTCGGGCCGTCCGCCGCGAGGTCGGCGCCGCGCAGCGCGTAGCCGTCCATCGCCGAGTTGTCGTGCGAGGGCACGTCGATCGCGGAGACCACGTCGGCCGCAAGCACGCGGCCCAGCGCGCTGCGGATCGCCAGTTGCTCGACCGCCGAGACGCGCGGCACGAAGCGGGCGATGAAGGCCTGGGCCTGGGCGACCGACAGCGCGTTCGGGTCGTAGCCGGCGACGCAGGAGGCGATGTCTTCGAGCGAGGGCAGGGGGAGGGTCATCGGAGCAGGTGGGGTCAGAGCGCGAGCAGCATCTGCGCCTTGTCGTGGTAGCGGGCCTGGCCGTCCACGAGCAGGCGCACCGCGCGCGGCAGCAAGCCATAGCGGCGAAAGCCGGCGCGTTCGTAGAGCTGCACGACGCGGTGGCTGGAGTCGTTGACGCTCAGCAGCAGGGTCTCGAGGCCGCTGGCCTGGCGCGCCTCGGCGATGCAGCGCTCGACCAGCGCACTGCCGAGGCCACGGCCGGTGTGGCCGGGCAGCACCATCAGGCCGATCAGCCAGGCGATATGGCGGGTCTTGCGGCGGGTCTCGCGCTCCAGCCCGACCGAGCCGACCAGCCGCTCGGCGCCGGCGGCGCCGACGAAGGCACCGAGCAGGAAGCTGCCGCCCAGCGGCTCGTTCAGGCCGAGGCGGTGCAGATAGCTCTCGGCCGGGCGGTTGCGCTCGGTCTCGTGGTCGGAGGTGAAGGCCTCGGGATGCAGGCGCAGGGCCTCGTCGCGCAGGGCCTTGTAGGCCATCAGGTCGGCCGGGCCGAGGCGGCGCACATGAGCCGCCTCGACGGCAGCCATGCCGGGCGGCCTGGGCTCAGCCATGGCGGGCCTCCAGTGCACGCAGCTCGGCGGGCGTGTTGGCATTGAAGAAGGCCGCGGCCTCGGCGAAATCGACCAGCGCGACGCGGTGCTGCGCGGTCCAGCGGTCGATCTTGCGGCCCCCGGCGTGCAGGAAGGCGACCAGGCTCTCCAGCAGCGCGGTGCGCATCAGGCAGAACACCGGCTGGGCGCGCGGCCCGGCCTGGGGCTGTTCGGGGTCGGTGCAGCGCACCATCGCGATGTCGGCGTCCGCGGCCGCGAGCCCGGCAGCCAGGCGCGCGACCAGGTCCGCCGGGAAGTCCGGGGTGTCGCAGGGCACGGTCACGAGGAAGGGGGTCTCGCAGTGTTCCAGCCCGGCCAGGAAGCCGGCCAGCGGCCCGGCGAACTCGTCGGTCGCGTCGGGCCAGACCGGGACGCCGAAGCTCTCGTAGGCGGCGAGATTGCGGTTCGCGTTGATCATCGCCGTGCCGACCTGGGTCGTGAGCCGCAGCAGGGCATGCAGCGCCAGCGGCAGGCCCTGGTAGGGCTGCAGCCCCTTGTCGACGCCCCCCATGCGGCTGCCACGCCCGCCGGCGAGGACGAGACCGGTGACTTGGTCGGCGTCGATCATCCGGGGGCACTCCGTCGCCAGCCGATCACCAGACCGGCCAGCAGTCCGAACGGGGCCCCGATGAACACGCCGTACAGCCCGCACAGGTTGCCGCCGGGGACGATGCAGGCCAGCGCCGTGACGAGCAGCTCGCCGATGAAGAGGCCGAGCAGGCCGCCGCCGAGGGTCTTGAGCAGCCTAGCCACCGATGTAGCTCATCTCGACCTTGGCCGCGACCGCCGCGACGCCGGCCGCGCTGCCGCGCAGCTCGGAATAGTGGTCGTCGCGGCCGCGCCAGATCGCGCCGATCGCCGCCGCGAGCTGCAGGTCGTCGTAGCCGGCCGCGTCGCGCAGCAGCGCGCGCAGGTCGTGGCCGCGCGACGCGAAGAGGCACAGATAAAGCTTGCCCTCGGTCGACAGGCGTGCGCGGTTGCAGTCGCCGCAGAAGGCCTGGGTGACGCTGGAGATCACGCCGATCTCGCCACGCCCGTCGGCATAGCCCCAGCGCCCGGCGGTTTCGCCGCGCGCGCCCGGCGCGAGCGCGCGCAGCGGGAATTCGGCCGCGATGCGCTCGATCACCTGCGCCGAGGGCAGCACCTCGTCCATGCGCCAGCCGTTCGTGATGCCGACATCCATGTACTCGATGAAGCGCAGCACCACGCGGGCGCCGAAGTTCTCGCGGAAGAAGCGCGCCATCGGCACGATCTCCTGGTCGTTGGTGCCCCGCTTGACGACCATGTTGACCTTGACCGGCGCGAGCCCGGCCGCGACCGCCGCCTCGATGCCGGCGAGCACGTCGGCGACCGGGAAGTCGACGTCGTTCATGCGCCGGAACACCGCATCGTCGAGGCCATCGAGGCTGACCGTCACGCGCTGCAGGCCGGCGTCCTTCAAGGCGCGCGCCTTGCGGGCCAGCAGCGAGCCGTTGGTGGTCAGCGTCAGGTCCAGCGGCGCCCCCTCGGGCGTGCGCAGCGTGGCGAGCTGGGCGATCAGCCCCTCGAGGTTCTTGCGCAGCAGCGGCTCGCCACCGGTCAGGCGCAGCTTGTGCACGCCGTGCAACGTGAACACGCGTGCGAGCCGGGTGATCTCCTCGAAGCTCAGCAGTTCGGCATGCGGCAGGAAGCGGTGGTCCTTGTCGAACACCTCCTTGGGCATGCAGTAGCTGCAGCGGAAGTTGCAGCGGTCGGTGACGGAGATGCGCAAGTCGCGCAGCGGCCTGGCGCGCCGGTCGGCAAGCCGGCCATCGGGCGGGGGCGCATCGCGTGGCACGGCCGGCCGGGCCGCGTGCACGCGGTGGTCGACGAGGGGGATGCTGCGCTCGGCCATGACGCTGATTGTGCCCCGCGGGCCCGCGCGTCGAGCGCGGCAGGGGGCTTCAGGGAGCGGAGGCCGAGGCGGCCCGCGCCGCCGGGAGCGCGACCACCGCGGCGTCGGCCGGTGGCGCGACGCGGCGCGCGCCGTCGTAGCGCTTCTGCCAGTAAGCCAGGCGCATGTCCTCGACCCGCACCGTGCTGCCGCTGCGGGGCGAGTGGATGAACTTGCCGTCGCCGATGTAGATGCCGACGTGCGAGAACGCCGCGCGCAGCGTGTTGAAGAACACCAGGTCGCCGGGACGCAAGTCGCTGCGCTCGATCGGCTGGAGCGCGCTCGAGCGCGCCTGCTCCTGCGACCGGCGCGGCAGCACCAGGCCGATGCTCGACTCGAACACGTGGCGCGTGAAGCCGCTGCAGTCGAAGCCACCGGCGACCGAGTCACCGCCGCGGCGGTAGTGCACGCCGAGGAAGTTCATCGCCGAGATCACCAGGTCCGAAGCCCAGTCGCCGGCGGCGCTCGCGCCGCCGCGCAGCCGCTGGCCGAGACCCGGCTCGGCCGAGCCCCCCACCGACGTGGCGGGCGCCTCGACCAGGCCCCGCTCGGCCAGGAAGTGCGCGACGCGGTCCGCCGTGTCCGGCGCTGCGGTCGCGGGCCGCGCGATCACCAGCCCGAGCGCGCAGACGGCGCAGGCCAGGGCGAACGGGACACGCTTCAGCATGGCCGCGACCATAGCGGCTGCGGCCCGGGGGCGTCAAGGAAAAAAGCAAGGTTTTTCAATCACTTAGATGCATATGGCGGGGTGATGGACGGGACGCTTGAAAAATCTAGACGATCGGTCTATGGTTCGCCGGTGCCCGTGATCGCCGCCACGTCCCCGCCCGCGCGCCCCCGCCGCAGCCATGCCGAGCGCGGCGAGCAGCGCCAGGACACGCGCGAGCGCCTGCTGCGCGCCGGCATCGCGGCAGTGCTGGAGCGCGGCTGGGCCGCCAGCGGCGTCGACGCGGTGTTGCGCTCGGCAGGCGTGCCCAAGGGCTCCTTCTATCACTACTTTCCGAGCAAGGACGAGTTCGGCTACGCGGTGATCGATGCCTACCAGGCCTACTTCCTGCGGCGGCTGGCGCGCTGTTTCGGTGATCCCGCCGCCCGCTTCGAGACGCAGCTGCAGGCCTTCCTGGACGAGTCGCTCGAGGGCATGGCGCGCCACGGCTGGCGACGCGGCTGCCTGATCGGCGCGCTCGGCCAGGAGCTCGCCGGCCTGCACGAGGGCTTTCGCGTCCGGCTGCTCGACTCGCTGGGGCAGTGGGAAGAGCGACTGGCGGCCGCGCTCGCGCGCGCCCAGGCGCGTGGCGAGGTCGCGACCCCGCTCGACGCCGTGCGCGCCGCGCGGGGCTTCTGGGCCGCCTGGGAGGGCGCGGTGCTGCGCGCCCGGCTGGCGCGCGACGGGGCGCCGCTGCGCGCGGCGGTCGAGGATTTCCGGCGGCTGGTCGCCGCCGCCGACTAACGCTGATTCACGCTCGACAAGGAGACGGACATGTTCAAGGCACTGGTGCTCGACAAGGGCGAGGGCGGCTTCACCGCGGCGCTGCGCGAGGTCGACGACGACTTCCTGCCCGAGGGCGAGGTGACGGTGGCGATCGAGTACTCGACGCTCAACTACAAGGACGGCCTGGCGATCACCAACCGCGCGCCGGTGGTGCGCAGCTGGCCGATGGTGGCCGGCATCGACGGTGCCGGCACCGTGCTTGACAGCCGCCATCCCGGCTGGCGGGCCGGCGACCGGGTGGTGCTCAACGGCTGGGGCGTCGGCGAGACCCACAAGGGCTGCCTGGCCGGCAAGGCGCGGCTGCGGGGCGACTGGCTGGTGCGGCTGCCCGAAGCCTTCACGACCCGCCAGGCGATGGCCATCGGCACCGCCGGCTACACCGCCCAGCTGTGCGTGCTGGCGCTCGAGCGCCACGGCCTGCGCCCTGACGATGGCGAGGTGCTGGTGACCGGGGCGACCGGCGGGGTGGGCTCGGTGGCGGTGGCGCTGCTGGCCCGGCTGGGCTACCGGGTGATCGCCGCGACCGGCAAGGCCGGCGAGGCCGGCTACCTGCAGCGCCTGGGGGCGGCCGGCGTGATCGACCGGGCCGAGCTGGCCGCGCC
>DATMJX010000118.1:0-6559 GCA_035553715.1 Methylibium sp. | reverse complement strand
GTGACCGCAGCGCTCTGGAACCGATCACCAGAGTCGTCGGGGGCAACGATGCTCGGGTTGATGCCCTCTCGTGCTTCCGGCAGGCTCAACTGGCGGCCACCTCTCCGTCTGTCTGGAATCACAACCAACAATTGCAGGCAGTCAATCGGTCCGTCAATCGGCCATACCGGCTTGATCGTGGCCTGGATGAATCGGCTGACCGATGACGCGGCAGATTTGGGCAGCCTTTGGCAAACTGCCCCGATCCGCTGGTTGCTGGCTTGGGAACGGCGGCGCTACAGCTTGGGCGCCGCGCCCGACGCCTCGCGGGCCTTGCGCGCCTGTGCCTGGGCGTCGCCGATCTGCCTAGCCGTGGCCCGCATGGCGGGTATGGCGTAGCTGGGGTCGGTCATCGTGAACTTCATCTGCGTCACCAGCGTCTCGCGCGGCGACCGGGTGACCAGGTTGACCACCAGCGCGGCGCTGCAGTCGGCCGCATCGGCGGGGGCCAGCTTGCGCCGCTTCCAGGCCTCGTAATGGCTCAATCCCCCCGGGGCGTTGTCCACCGGTGGCGTCAGGCGGGCATCGGCAGAGGTCTGGGCCGTGTCGCCGCAGACGGTCTTGCCGGTCTCGACCCAGCGTGAGATCTGGCCCCGACCGTCGTTCGCCGCCAGCGTCCGCGGCAGCGTGCCGTACTTCTGCGACACGAGCGCCATCGCGCGGTCCATCGGGATCGGATCGTCCTGCATGGTCACGGTTCGGATGACCCGGATCACGCGTTGTTCCATCGGCGGCGCCGAGAACATCACCTCCAGCGTCTCCGATCTCGAGGGTGTGGCGCCCACGGTCGCCATGATCGAACCCAGGAAGGCCGGCAGCGCCTGCTGCTTCACCCCGTCGTCGAAGGAGAACTGCCGAGTGTTCTCGGTGATCTCCGCCTTCGGGGCATGGACCTGCATTGCCGCACGCGCCTGCTGCGGGTTCATGCCGAGCCGGATACCGACGATGTCCCAGTCAGGCGCCGCGAGGGCCGACGTGCCGCTGAGAAACAAGGCCGCCGTCGCCATCGGCATCAAGGAACGAAGCACGCGGTCACGGTTCATGGAAGCTCCCTGGTGTGGATGAATTGCAGCCGAAAGGCCGACCTTGAGGCATGGTGTCGATACGACCTCAGCGGGACAAGTCCCGGATGTCATTCTGGCGCCACGCGGGCGGCATCGTCGACGGGTCACAGCGGCGGGCGCTGTGACGCCATCCTTGGTCACTGCGCGAGACGAAGCGAGTCTTGCCCGACAGCACATAGGTGACGACGGCGACCGAAGTTGCGCCACCGGGCTGGAATTCCTGGCAGGACTGCGTGACGCGATAAGTGCTCGGCCCCGTCTGCTCGATCGTGGAGAACTCGCAGTGATCACGGGCTCCCCCGATGCCTGTTCGCCGCAGCAGGGACGCCGTCGCATTGGAGGCCTGGCCGCATGGCGTGCCGCTGGCGACGTAGTAGCCGGGCTCGAGCGGCAGCGTCGTGACCCTCACGCCCGGCGCATCCGCGAGGTCCCGCGCATGGGCGTGCCAAGCGCAGGCCACGCAACCGGCCGCCACGAGCCCATGCAGCATGACGGTGGCGGCCCGTTGCGTCGAGTGTTCCCGAGTCATCCGTTCGAGCGGTGCAGAATGCGAAGAATTCACGCTGCGGATGCTAGGGGGAGCGCCTTGAGCTGAAGTCCCCCATACAGGGTAGGCTCAGCGCATGGTGATGTCGTCACGAGAGCATCCCGAGTCCCGCATCTGCGGGCTGATCGGTGATCTGTACGACGCGGCGCTGGACGCCGCTCTCTGGCCCGACGTCGCGCAGCGCCTCGCCGGCGCGATGGCCTCGTCGAGCGTCGTCCTGAAACTGCAAGGGCACGACGGTTCGGTGCGCTTGCTGGCCTGTAGCGAGAACCTGATAGTGCCGGAGCGTGATCGGGCCTGGGCCGAGGATTGGCATCGCAAGGACCTGTGGGTCGAGCGCTCGGTCGCATTCGGCATGTCGCGCACCGTCACGGGTGACGAACTTGTGTCGCCTGCGGAGCAGGAACGAAGCGGCTTCTACCAGGAGTGGCTGCGTCACCTGGGCATTCATCACATGATCGGCGCGGTACTTCCCTTCACGGACCGGTCGATCGGCGTGCTGGGCCTCCATCGCTCGCGCGGCGCCGGCCCCTACGCGCCGGCCGAACGTCGACAGTTCGAACGGGTGTTGCAGCATCTGCCACGCGCGCTCCGGGTCGGGCAGCGTCTCGCCGAGCGCACGGACCTGCAGTCGGCAGCCGTCGAGGCTCTGGACAGGCTCGACACCGGTGTGATCCTGGTCGATGGCACATGCCGCATCGTCCACGCCAGTGCCATGGCCCTCACTCTGCTGCGCCAGAACACCGTGCTGGCGGTCGTGGACGGCTGTTTGCGACCGAGAGCGCCGACGCTTCAGAATCGACTGCAGTCGCTGGTGCGTGCGACGACCGGCCTGGCTCTCGGCACGCTGGCCGAACTTGGCCAGGCGCTGTCCGTTCCGCGACCCCATCGGATGCCGTTGGCGCTGGAGTTTGCCCCGGTGCGGCCGTCGACCCGCATCCTGGGGGAACAGCAGCCCGCCTGCCTGATCTTCATCCGCGACCCGCAGGCGCCGATTGCCATCGAGCGGCTCCGCGACCTGTTCGGCCTCACGCTCACCGAAGGGGCGGTCGCGGCCGCGCTCGGCAGTGGGCACTCGGTCGAAGGGATCGCGGGGGGGATGGGGATCGGCGTCGCGACCGTGCGCACCCACCTCAAGCGAATCCTGGCCAAGACGGGTACGCACCGACAAGCAGAGGTAGTGACGCTGCTGGCGCGCAGCGTATCGACAGGAAACGCTGGTCGTTAGCGCTGTGGGGACTCGAGTCTGCATCGCGCGGCCTGTGGGTTGTCGGCAAAAGGGCAGATGACGGCATCGGGTCGCGAGCAGTCGATCACCCCAGGCAAAAGAGGCCACTTCGATGCTCTGCCGAGGGGGCGCCCAGGGGCTGAGTGACTGGTGACAAAGGTGTAGCGGACCGATCTGGCGCATGGCCTCACCCCGCCACCGGCAGCGACAGCCGCGCACGTAGCCCCCCGGCCTCGGCCCGGTCCAGCATGAGATCGCCGCCGTAGATGCGCGCCAGGTCCACCACGATGGCCAGGCCGAGTCCGCTGCCGGCGCGGCTCTCGTCCAGCCGGACGCCGCGCTGCAGCACCGCGTCGCGCTGCTCGGGGGCGATACCGGGGCCGTCGTCGTCCACCGTGATCCGCAGCCACGGCCCCTCGCGCGCGGCCTGCACGGTGACGGCGGCGCGCGCGCTGCGGCAGGCGTTGTCGAGCAGGTTGCCCAGCATCTCCTGCAGGTCCTGCGCCTCCCCGGCGAAGGCGAGCTCGGGCGGCACGCTGTCGGCGCCCAAGTCCAGGTGCCGATCGGCATGCAGGCGGTCCATGGTCCGCAGCAGGCTGTCCAGCACGGGGGCCAGCGGCGTGCGCTGCCCCGGCACATGCTGCGTGGCCGCCGCGCGGGCGCGCGCCAGGTGCCAGTGCATGTGCCGCTCCGCCACCTGCACCTGCTCGCCCACCAGCGCCGCAAACTCGGAGGGCCCCGCCTGGCGGGCCGCTTGGCCGAGGATGGCCAGCGGCGTTTTCAGCGCGTGCGCCAGGTTGCCGGCCTGGGCGCGGGCGCGCGCCACGACCTCCGCGTTGCGGTCGAGCACGCCGTTGAACTCGTCGATGAGCGGCTGCACCTCGACCGGGAAGCGGCCTTGCAGGCGCTGCGCCCGGCCGTCCCGCACGCCTTGCAGCGCCCGCTGCATGGTCTGCAGCGGCGCCAGGCCCACCGCCACCTGGGCCAGCGCCGCCAGCACGAGCAGCGCCCCGAGGCCGAGCAGCGAGGCCGCCAGCACGCCGGTGAAGTGCTCGATGGCCCGCGCGGCGTCCCGCATGTCACCCGCGACGCTCAGCCGCCAGCGGGCGCCGGTGGGCTCGGCCGCCTGCAGCGAGCGCTCCACCACGCGCAGCCGCTCGCCCTGCGGGCCGGTGATGTCGTGCCGGTGCAGCGTGCCGTCAGCCGGGGCATCGCCGGGCAGGCGCAGCTCGGCATCCCACAGCGAGCGCGAGCGCAGCGCGGCGCGGCGCGGGCCCGGCTCGGCGAGCCGCTCGACCTGCCAGTACAGGCCGGAGTAGGGCTGCTCCCAGCGCGGGTCGCTCATGCCGCGCGGGCCGATGAGGGGCTGGCCCCGGGCGTCGAACTCGAGGCGCGCGGTCAGCTGGTCCAACTGCTGCGACAGGGTGGTGTCGAACTGCTGGAGCACATGGTCGCGAAACAGCCCGCCGAGCCACCAGTGCGCCCCGGCCAGCGCCAGCACGAGCGTCGCCAGCGTGGCGCCCAGCAGGCGCAGGCGCAGCGAGCCGGCCGGCGTCCTCACGGCGCCGCCAGGCGGTAGCCCTGGCCGCGCACGGTCTCGATCAGCCCCGGCGGCAGCTTCTTGCGCAGCCGCCCGACGAAGACCTCGATCGTGTTGGAGTCGCGGTCGAAGTCCTGGGCGTAGATGTGCTCGGTCAGCTCCGTGCGCGAGACCACGGCGCCCGGCCGGTGCATCAGGTAGTCGAGCACCTTGAACTCGTGGCTGGTGAGGGCCAGGGCCTGGCCGCCCAGCGTGACGCGGCCGGCGCGCGTGTCCAGCGCCAGCTCGCCGCAGCGCAGCACCGGCGAGGCCTGGCCGGCCGCGCGGCGGATCAGGCCGCGCAGGCGGGCGAGCAGCTCCTCCATGTGGAAGGGCTTGGTCAGGTAGTCGTCGGCCCCGGCGTCGATGCCGGCCACCTTCTCGCTCCAGTTGTCGCGCGCGGTCAGGATCAGCACCGGCATGGCCCGGCCGGCATCGCGCCAGCGCTTGAGCACGGTCAGACCGTCAAGCAGCGGCAGGCCGAGGTCGAGGACGACGGCGTCGTAGCTGCCGGTGTCGCCCTGGAAGTGCGCGTCGCGCCCGTTGTCGGCGGCGTCCACCGCGTAGCCGGCCTCCTCGAGGCCCGCCCGCAGCTGGGCGCGCAGGGTCGGGTCGTCCTCGACGAGCAGCAGTCTCACGGCGTCCAGCGTAGCAGGGGCGGGCGTCGCACTAGCGCGCCCGCTCCTGGCGGCGCAGCACCGCGGCGGTCGCGGCGTCGAGCTCGAGCTTGACGAGCCGCCCGCCCGGCTGCAGCAGCTTGATCTCGTAGATCCAGCGGCCGTCGTCCTGCTCGAGCTCCACCTCCAGCACCTGGCCCGGGTGCTCGCGCTCCAGCCGCTCCAGCACGGTCTTCAGCGGCAGCACCTGGCCGGCCTGCACGGCGGCGCGGGCCCGGTCCTGGTCGCTGTCGGCCTGCGCCGGCGCGCTGGACAGCGCCAGCATGGCGGTGAGCACGGTCATCAGCGAGGCGAGGGCAGTCTTCACGCGCCGATTCTGGCGGGCCGGGGCTGAACGCCCGATGAACGCGGGCTTCAGGCGGCGTTCAAGCACCGCTTCACACACTGTGAGCCATCACCTGCCCTGGAGCCTCGCCGTGAAGCACCGTTCATTCACCCCAGCCCTCGTGCTGGCCGCCGTGGCCGCGAGCCTGGGCGCGCCGGCCCACGCCGCGGACACCTCGATCGCCCAGCAACTGGCGCAGTGGAGCGCGCAGGCCGGCCGGCCGGGCGACGCCGGGCGCGGCCAGGGCTTCTTCAACGCCAAGCATGGCGGCGAATGGTCCTGCGCCTCCTGCCACGGCATGCCGCCGACCGGGCCGGGCAAGCATGCCAACACCGGCAAGGCCATCGACCCGCTGGCGCCGGCCTTCAACCCGAAGGCCTTCACCGACACGGCCCGCGTGGAGAAGTGGTTCCGCCGCAACTGCAAGGACGTGCTGGCGCGCGAGTGCAGCGCGTCGGAGAAGGCCGATGTGCTGGCCTACCTCAACGGCCTGAAGTAGGCCCCCTCGATCTGGAGCGCCCCGCGATGAATGCCTTGCTGTCCCGCACGCTGCTGGCCGCCGGCCTCGGCCTCCTCACGCTGGCCCCGTCCTTCGCGGACGGCGGCCGCGCGATGCCGCGCAGCGTGCCCCCCGCCTACACGCAGGAATGCGGGGCCTGCCATGTCGCCTACCCGCCCGGCCTGCTGCCGGCGAGCTCCTGGCAGCGCGTGATGGGTGGGCTGGAGCGTCACTACGGCAGCGACGCCTCGCTGGACCCCGCCTTGACCCAGCAGCTCAGTGCCTGGCTGCAGGCCCATGCCGGGACCGGCCAGCGCGTGGCCGAGGCGCCGCCGCAGGACCGCATCACGCGCTCGGCCTGGTTCGAGCGCAAGCACCGCCAGATCGAGCCGGCGGTCTGGCAGCTGCCAAGCGTGAAGAGCGCCGCCAACTGCGCGGCCTGCCATGTCGGCGCCGAGAAGGGTCGTTTCGACGACGACGAGCTGCGCATGCCCGCCGGGCTGACGCCGCGTCAGCGCGGGGCCTGGGCCGACTGAAGCACGGAGGAAAGCATGATGATGTCCGCATCCCCCTCGGCCACCGCCCCCGCCAGGGCAGGGGC
>DATMJX010000117.1:0-5628 GCA_035553715.1 Methylibium sp. | reverse complement strand
GGTCTATCCGAAACGCCATCTCGGCCTGGCCCGGCGCATCGCCGCCGAGGGCCTTCTTGTGAGCGAGTACCCACTCGGAACTCCGCCGCTGGCGGGCAATTTCCCACGCCGCAACCGGCTGATCGCCGGCCTGACGCGAGGCACGCTGGTGGTCGAGGCGGCGCTGCAGTCGGGCTCGCTGATCACCGCGCGGCTGGCCGTCGAGGCCGGCCGCGACGTGTTCGCGATTCCGGGGTCGATCCACGCGCCGCAGGCGCGCGGTTGCCACGCGCTGATCAAGCAGGGCGCCAAGCTGGTTGACGCCGCGGCCGATGTGCTCGAAGAGTTGCGCGTCGCGCCGGCCCCCGCCGCCGCGGCGCCAGCACCGCGTCCCGCCGACCCGCTGCTCGAGGCCCTCGGGCACGATCCGGTCACGCTGGATGCGCTGAGCGCGCGCCTCGGCGAATCGCCTGCCGCACTGAGCGTGCGCCTGCTGGAGCTCGAGCTCAGCGGTGACGTCGCCCGCC
This sequence comes from Methylibium sp., assembly GCA_035553715.1. GTDB lineage: Bacteria > Pseudomonadota > Gammaproteobacteria > Burkholderiales > Burkholderiaceae_C > Methylibium. The sequence goes on along the minus strand of DATMJX010000117.1, from coordinate 5,122 downwards.
TGCCGGGCCAGCTGTTTCAGCGCGTGATGCGCGGATAAGCCGGCTCGCAGCGGGCCCTTCAGCGCGGCGCCGCGCGAGGGGCCTGTGGTATCGTGGGCCATGTTCGACGTGCTCGTGTACCTGTACGAAAACTACTGGCGGCCCGATGCCTGTCCTGACCGCCGGCAGTTGTCACGCAAGCTGTCGGCCGTGGGCTTCGAGAACGAGGAAATCGAGGACGCGCTGACGTGGCTTGGCGGTCTCGCGACCGCCTCGGAAGCAGCGATCGCCGAACAGAGCGACGACGCGATGCGCGTTTACTCGACGCTCGAGCAAGAGCACCTGGGTGAGGCGGCCATCGGCTTCATCGGCTTCCTAGAGTCGGCCGGCGTGCTGCGCCCGGCGATGCGCGAGATGGTGATCGACCGCGCCATGGCCATCCCCGCCGGGCCCTTGGCCGTCGAAGACCTCAAGATCATCGTGCTGATGGTGTTCTGGAGCGTCGGCGAGGAGCCTGACGCGCTGATCCTCGACGAGCTGTTCGTCGATGACGGTGACCGCCTGATCCACTGAGCCGATCGGGGCTCGTTCCGGACAGCCGCCTGCGGGCGGCTTTTTGCTTTTTGCTGCTCGACGGTGACCGCTCAGCCGAGCAGGCGATCGGGATGCGCGTCGAGCTTGGCCAGGGCACTGCGCGTCGCGCGGACCGTCAGCGCCTCGTCCTGCGCCGGCACCAGCAAGCCGGCCTGCAGGAAGGCGGCCAGACGCTGCTGCTGGAACAGCGTGCCCGCACCGGACTGCGACACGAACAGGCTGAGCTGCTTGCGCATGCCCTGCCAGGCCAGCTGCACCGGCTCGATCCGCCCGCGGTGCTCGAGCATGTACCAACCGCCCACCTGCAGCTCGCGCGCCCAGGCCAGCATGGCCGGCGTCGGCATCGAGCCGCCATCGGTGACGATCTGCAGCTCGGTGCTCTCGTGGCCGGACAGGTCCATCACGATCGACTCGTCGATCTGCAGATCCTCGGCGTCCGGCAGCATCTCCTCGAGGTCCTCGAGGCGGCCCATCAGCTCATCGAGCCGCTCGGCCGGAATCGCCGCCGCCTTGGCGGTGAAGGCGGCCGCGAGCGAGTCGTTCAACGCCTTGATCTGCTCGTCCTGCCGCTCGATCGACAAGCCGGCCTCGGCCATGCCCTCGCGCAGCGTCTTCAACAGCGGCGGCAGGCGGCGGATCACCTCGGCGCGCTCCTCGCGCGACACCTTGGCCCCGGCCGACCAGATCAGGTCAGCGGCGGCGCGCTTCATCGCCTTGGTGGCCTCGCTGGCGGCGCCGGACTTCAGGGCCACCGTGGCCAGCACATCCGCCCAGGTGTGGAACAGGAAGCTGCGCACGCCGTCCTGCACCGGCACCTCGTTGAGCATCTTGCGCAGCTCGATCGTGTACTGGATCGCCATGGTCTCGCGCTGCTCGACCTGCTGCGCCAGCGACACGCCCTTGCGGGTGGCCTCGTTCTCGTTCTTGAAGTAATGCTCGAGAAACCGCTCGAACTCGGTCAGCACGGTCTGGAACACGCGCCGGCCGGTGTCCGGGTAGGCCTCGACGACCTGGACGATGCGCTTGATCTCCTTGTCGAGCGCATCGCCGATCTCGCGCGTGGTGATGTCAAAGCCCATCACGCAGGCGCCCATACGGTCGATCAGCTTGCGCGCCGGATGGTCGGTGGTGGCAAAGAAGTCGGGCTCGCTGACCGCGACGCGCAGCACCGGCATCTGCAGCCGCGCGAACCACACCCGCACCGCCGCGGGGATGCGTTCCTCGGTCAGGATGCTCTGGAACAGCAGCGCGACGATCTCGATCGTGGCGCGCTCGACCGGCGTGCTTGCGGCCTCCTTCAGCACCTGCTTGCGCTGCTGCAGCTCCTGCACCAGCACCGGGGTGCTGATCGGCGCGGTGTCGCGCCCGGCCGGGCCCAGCTTGCGTTGCAAACCGGCCTGGACGTCGGAGATCGCGCGCTTCAATCCCAGCGACGAATCGGCCGACCGCGCCGTGTCCTCGAACTGCGGCACCTGCCGGCCGACCAGCTTGTTGAGCCGCGCCAGCACCGCCTCGGCCTGGCCGGCGGTGCGCGCCAGATCGTTCATGCGCGTCATCAGCCGCGTCTCTTCGGCCACACCACCGCCCGACGCGGCGTGATGACGTGCCGCCCCCCCCGCTGCATCGAGCTCGGCGAAGCCACTGGTCACCGGGGTGGCCGGCGCGACATGGGCCCCGGTCGAGCGTCGGATCAACGGCCGCAGGTCGATCTCGGGTCGCACGCCCTCCTCGTGCAGCCAGCGGTTGGTCTCGTGGTACGCCTCCTCGACCAGCTCGCCGAAGGCCAGGTGGATGACCTGCTGGAGGACCCGCCAGTGCTCCAGCGACAGGCCGGCGGCGCTCCAGGCGTCGACGATCGAGCGTGCGACGACATGCGGCCGCAGCACATCGGTCGGACCGAGTTCGTCCTGGCGCTCGAGGTGGGAGATGCGTGCACGCAGGTCGGTGAACTCCCAGGACGACTTGTCCATCATCGAGAGCGCCAGCCGCGAACTCAGGATTTCGGTCTCGATCGTGTCGTCATCGACCAGCGTCAGCCCGCTGCCGGCGCCAGTGCTCGGCCCGCTGTTCGCGCCGCTGAGCGAGGTGCTGCGCAGCGCCGGCGGCGTGTTCGGCCCCACCGACAGCGCCTCGGTCAAGCCCCGCAGCCACTTGGGTGCCGGCTTGACCAGATCCATCGCGACGTTCTGGCGCTTGTGCAGCGTCGCGGGATCGGCCTTCTCGGCCGCCAGCCGCTGAGCCCCATGGACAACCGCCTGCACCGCCGCGGGCAGGCCCTTGACCAGCGTCTCCACGTACAGTCGGCGCGCCTTGGCGGCGACGGCGAGCGGATTGGCGGCAGCGGCCATGCAGGGCAGGTCAGGCGGGAGTGTTCAGGGGTGGATGTTCCACTCTACACCACGGCCCCGGCATTCGGGTCGTCCGGATCGCCGGGCTTGGCGTTCGGCGCGGCCTTGATGAGGTCCTCGCGCTTGACCCCCAGCCACATCGCGATCGCCGCGGCGACGAACACCGACGAGTAGATGCCGAAGCAGATGCCGATCGTCAGCGCCAGCGCGAAGTAGTGCAGCGTCGGGCCGCCGAACAGCAGCATCGACAGCACCATCATCTGCGTCGAGCCGTGCGTGATGATCGTGCGGCTCATCGTCGACGTGATCGCATGGTCGATGGTCTGCGCGGTGTCCATCTTGCGGAAGCGCCGGAACGCCTCGCGGATGCGGTCGAAGATGACCACCGACTCGTTGACCGAGTAGCCCAGCACCGCCAGTACCGCGGCCAGCACCGACAGCGAGAACTCCCACTGGAAGAAGGCGAAGAAGCCCAGGATGATGATCACGTCGTGCAGGTTGGCGACGATCGCCGCGACCGCGAACTTCCACTCGAAGCGGATCGCGAGGTAGATCATGATGCCGATGATCACGAAGCCCAGCGCCATCGCGCCGTCCTCGGCCAGCTCGCGGCCGACCTGCGGGCCGACGAACTCGCTGCGCTGCAGCTTCAGCGGCTCGGCGCCGCCGACATCGCAGACCTGCCGGCTGACTTGCTCGCCCTTCTCGCTGATGGCCTGCTCCAGGCGCACACTGCCGCCCTCGACACCGCAGAGCGTGCCGAAGACGCGCCCGACGACCTGGTCCTTGGGAATGTCGTCGCGCACCGGCAGGCGGATCAGCACGTCGCGGGAAGTGCCGAAGTTCTGCACCTGGACCTCGCCGAAGCCCAGCCCCTCGACGGCGTGGCGCACCTTGGGCAGATCGGCCGCCTGGGCGTACTCGACCTCCAGGACGGTGCCGCCGGTGAACTCGATCGACAGGTGCAGCCCGCGCGTGACGAGAAAGAACACCGCCGCAGCGAAGGTCAGGAACGAGATCGCGTTGAAGATCAACGCGTGCTTCATGAACGGGATGTCCCGTTTGATGCGGAAGAACTCCATCGCGGACTCCTGATCAGGCCTTGGCGGTCGGGGTCGTTTCGGCGCCCGAGCGCCACACGGTGCCGATCGACACCGCCTTGAGCTTCTTCTGGCGCCCATACCAGAGGTTCACCAGGCCGCGCGAGAACAGCACGGCCGAGAACATCGAGGTCAGGATCCCCAGACAGTGCACCACCGCGAAGCCGCGCACCGGGCCCGAGCCAAAGGCCAGCAACGCAACGCCGGCGATCAGCGTGGTGATGTTCGAATCGAGAATGGTCGCCCAGGCGCGCTCGTAGCCGGTGTTGATCGCCACCTGCGGCGAAGCGCCAGCGCGCAGCTCCTCGCGCACGCGCTCGTTGATCAGCACGTTCGCATCGATCGCCATGCCCAGCGTCAGCGCGATCGCCGCGATGCCCGGCAGCGTCAGCGTCGCCTGCAGCATCGACAGCACCGCGACCAGCAGCAGCAGGTTGACCGCCAGCGCCGCCGTCGAGAACACCCCGAACAGCATGTAATACAGGCACATGAACGCCGCGATCGCCACGAAGCCCCACATCACGCTGTGGAAGCCCTTGGCGATGTTCTCGGCGCCCAGGCTCGGGCCGATCGTGCGTTCCTCGATGATCTCCATCGGCGCGGCCAGCGAGCCGGCACGCAGCAGCAGCGCGAGATCATTGGCCTCCTGCGTGCTCATGCGCCCCGAGATCTGGAAGCGCGCCCCGAGCTCGCTCTGGATCACCGGCGCGGTCAGCACCTCACCCTTGCCCTTCTCGAACAAGAGGATCGCCATGCGCTTCTTAAGGTTCTCGCGCGAGGTGTCGCGCATGATGCGCGCGCCCTTGGCATCGACGGACAGATTGACCAGCGGCTCCTGCGTCTCGCCGCTGAAACCGGCCTGGGCGTCGGTCAGGTTCTCGCCGGTCAGGATCACCTGGCGCTTGAGGATCAGCGGCTGGCCGCTGCCCTGGCCGGGGGCACCGTGCCGTTCGGCACCGAGCGCTACGTCGAGCGCAGCGGCCAGCCGCTGATCCTCAAGCGTCAGGTGATCCTGACCGGCGAGAACCTGACCGACGCCCAGGCCGGTTTCAGCGGCGAGACGCAGGAGCCGCTGGTCAATCTGTCCGTCGATGCCAAGGG
>DATMJX010000116.1:0-4394 GCA_035553715.1 Methylibium sp. | reverse complement strand
TCAGTGCGCTTCGTCCCAGTTCGCCCCCACGCCGACCTGGGCCAGCAGCGGCACCCTGAGTGCGGCGACACCGGCCATCAGCCGCGGCACCGCCTCGCGCGCCCAGGCGAGCTCGGCCTCGGGCACCTCGAACACCAGTTCGTCGTGGACCTGCATGATCATGCGGGTCGCGCGGCCCTCGCGCTCGAGCGTGTCCTGCACCGCGATCATCGCGAGCTTGATCAGATCGGCCGCGGTGCCCTGCATGGGCGCGTTGATCGCCTGGCGCTCGGCGGCGGTGCGACGCGGGCCGTTGCCGCCGTTGATCTCGGGCAGCACGATGCGCCGGCCGAACCAGGTCTCGACATAGCCCTGGGCCTTGGCCGCGGCGCGCGTCTCGTCCATGTAGCGCTTCACGCCGGCAAAGCGGGTGAAATAGCGCTCGATGTAGTCCTTCGCGGCCTTCTGCTCGATGCCGAGGTTGCTGGCCAGCCCGAAGGCGCCCATGCCGTAGATCAGCCCGAAGTTGATCACCTTCGCGTAGCGGCGCTGCTCGGCGCTGACCTCGGCCACCGGCACGCCGAACACCTCGCTGGCGGTCGCGCGGTGCACGTCCAGGCCCTCGGCGAAGGCCTTCAGCAGCCCCGGGTCCTCGGAGATGTGGGCCATGATGCGCAGCTCGATCTGCGAGTAGTCGGCGCTCAGGATCACGTGCCCCGGCGGCGCGATGAAGGCCTCGCGCACGCGCCGGCCCTCGGCGGTGCGGATCGGGATGTTCTGCAGGTTCGGGTCGTTGCTCGACAGGCGGCCGGTGACCGCGACCGCCTGCGCGTAGTTGGTGTGCACGCGGCCGGTCGCCGGGTTGACCATCTGCGGCAGCTTGTCGGTGTAGGTGCCCTTGAGCTTGGCGAGGCTGCGGTGCTCGAGCAGCTTGGCCGGCAGCGGGTAGTCCGCGGCCAGCTCGGTCAGCACGTCCTCGTCGGTCGAGGGCGCCCCGCTGGCGGTCTTCTTCTTGACCGGCAGGCCGAGCTTGCCGAACAGGATCTCGCCGATCTGCTTGGGCGAGCCGAGGTTGAAGGGCTGCCCGGCCAGCGCATGCGCCTCGGCCTCGAGCGCGAGCATGCGCTGCGCGAGCTCGGCGCTCTGGCGCGCGAGCAGCGCGCCGTCGATCAGCACGCCATGGCGTTCCATGCCCAGCAGCACGCGCGAGGCCGGGAGCTCGATGCGCTCGTAGACCTCGCGCAGCCTCGGCTCGGCCGCGAGCTGCGGCCACAGCACCTGGTGCACGTGCAGCGTCATGTCGCTGTCCTCGCCCGAGTACTCGGTGGCGCGCTCGACGCTGACCTGCGCGAAGGGGATCTGCTGCGCGCCCTTGCCGGCAACCTCCTCGTAGCTCAGGCCGCGGCGGCCCAGGTGGCGGCCCGCCAAGCTCTCGAGGCTGTGCGGCTTGTGGGCCTCGAGCACATAGCTCTGCAGCAGCGTGTCGTGGGCATAGCCGCGCACCGCGAGGCCGTGGTTCAGGAACACATGCTGGTCGTACTTGATGTTCTGGCCAAGCTTGGCGCGCGTGCCGTCCTCGAGCCAGGGCCGCAGGCGCGCGAGCACCTCGTCGAGCGGCAGCTGCTCGGGCGCGCCCGGGTAGTTGTGGGCCAGCGGGATGTAGCAGGCCTCGCCCACCGCGACGCTGAAGCTCAGCCCGACGATGCGCGCGCACACCGGTTCGAGCGAATCGGTCTCGGTGTCCAGTGCGACCAGCGGCGCGGCCTCGATCCTGGCGCGCCAGCGCTCGAAGGCGTCCCAGTCGAGCACGGTCTCGTAATCGCCGTCCACGGAGGCCGCCACGACGGGCGCCTCGCCGGCGACCCCGGCCGGCGCCGGGGCTGCGGCGGCGCCCTCCCCCGCGAGCTCCTGCTTCCAGGCGCGGAAGTCGTTGCGCGTGTAGAAGGCCAGCAACGCCTCGCGATCCTCGGCCTGCCAGGCCAGCGCCTCCAGCGCGCTCTCGGCCGGCCAGCCGGGCAGCGGCAGCGCGCAGTCGGTCTTGACGGTGACGAGCCGCTTCGCGGTCGGCAGCCAGTCCAGCGCACGGCGCAGGTTCTCACCGGCCACGCCCTTGATGGCCGCCGCGGCGGCGGTCACGCCGTCGAGCGAGCCGAATTCGCCCAGCCACTTGGCGGCGGTCTTCGGGCCGACCTTCTCCACGCCCGGCACGTTGTCGACCGTGTCGCCGACCAGGGTCAGGTAGTCGACGATGCGCTCCGGCGGCACGCCGAACTTCTCGCGCACGCCGGCGACGTCGAGCCGCGTCGGCGGCTTGTCCATCGTGTTGATCAGCGTCACGCGCTCGTCGACGAGCTGCGCGAGGTCCTTGTCGCCGGTCGAGATCAGCACCTGCTGCCCACGCGCCGCGGCGGCGCGCGCCAGCGTGCCGATCACGTCGTCGGCCTCGATGCCCGGCACCTCGAGCACCGGCCAGCCGAGCAGCCGGACGACCGTGTGGATCGGCTCGATCTGCCGCGCCAGGTCCTCGGGCATCGAGGCACGGTGGGCCTTGTACTCAGGGTACCAGTCATCGCGGAAGGTCTTGCCTTTGGCGTCGAAGACGCAGGCGGCATGCGCCGACGGATGCTCCTCGCGCAACTTCTTCAGCATCGCGACCATGCCGCGGATCGCGCCGGTCGGCTCGCCGTCCGGATTGCGCAGGTCGGGCAGCGCGTGGTAGGCGCGGTACAGGTAGCTGGAGCCGTCGACCAGCAGCAGCCCCCCTTCGAGAATGTCGCTCATGCGACCATTGTCGCGGCTGCCCGCACGGCACGCGGCCTACAATTGCGGCATGGCCTCCCGCACCGTCTCCGTCGCCCTCGCCGCCGCGCTGGCCGTGGCGGCGCTCGCGGTCCGTGCCGAGCCGCCCGCGGACGACGCCCGGCCCTCGGCGCCCGAGCCGACCGCCACCGGCAGCAAGCCCGCGACGACCGAGCCGGCCGTCAAGCGCAGCGTGATCGAGGACGACAACGCCCGCATCGATGAGCTGCGCGTGCGCGGCGCGGTGCGCAGCACCAAGGTCCAGCCCAAGGGGCCGATCAAGGCCGAGTACGAGGTGCTGCCGCTCGACGCCGGGCGCGACAACGTCGAGGGCCCGCACTCGGGCAAGGGCGCAGCGGGCCAGGCGGTCTGGCGCGTCTTGAGCTTCTAGGCCGCCATGGCGGTCTTCACCGAAGTCGGCTTCGACGAGGCCGCCGCCCTCACGCTGCGCGTCGGTCTCGGCCGTCTGCTGGCGCTCAAGCCGATCGCCGCCGGCATCGAGAACACCAACTACTTCCTCAGCGCCGAGCACGGTGAGTTCGTGCTGACGGTGTTCGAGCGCCTGGGCTTCGAGCAGCTGCCGTTCTACCTGCACCTGATGCAGCACCTGAAGCAGCGCGACATCCCGGTGCCCGGCCCGCAAGCCGACGAGCGCGGCGAGATCCTGCACGCGCTGCATGGCAAGCCCGCCGCCATCGTCGACCGGTTGCGCGGCCGCCATGTCCTGGCGCCGAGCGCCGCGCACTGCCGCCAGGTCGGCGCGATGCTGGCGCACATGCACCGTGCCGGCGCGAGCTACCCGCGCCAGCAGCCCAATCTGCGCGGGCTGGCCTGGTGGGACGAGACCATCCCGCTGGTGCGGCCCCACCTGAGCGACGCGCAGCGTGCGCTGATCGACGCCGAGCTGGCGTTCCAGCACAGCGTCGCCGCCTCGGCCTCGGACGCGGCGCTGCCGCGCGGCCCGATCCACGCCGACTTGTTCCGCGACAACGTGATGTTCGAGGACGGCCCGGGCGGCCACCCGCACCTCAGCGGCTTCTTCGACTTCTACTTCGCCGGTGTCGACCGCCTCGGCTTCGACATCGCGGTGTGCCTGAACGACTGGTGCATCGACCTCGACTCGGGCCGCCTCGACGAGGAGCGCGCCAGCGCCTTCGTCACCGCCTACGACCAGGTGCGACCGCTGAGCGGCGACGAGCAGCGCCTGATGCCCGCGCTGCTGCGCGCCGCCGCGCTGCGCTTCTGGGTCTCGCGGCTGTGGGACTTCCATCTGCCGCGCACGGCCCACATGCTGACCCCGCACGATCCGACGCACTTCGAGCGGGTGCTGCGCGAGCGCATCGCGCAGCCCTGGCACCCCCCGATCGCGCGATGAGCTCGCTCCGTCCGACGACGACGCCCGCCCCCGGCGCGCAGGTGGCACGATGAGGCTCAAGACCGTCCCGGCCCTGCTCGGCGTGATGTGGGTGCGCGCCGGCTTCCGGGTGTTCTTCCGCCAGCCGCTCGTGTTCGGCGCGCTGTTCGGTCTGACCGGCCTGGCCATGCTGCTGCTCGCGCAGCTGCCCCTGATCGGCAGCGTGCTGGCACTCGCGCTGATGCCGGCGGCCACGCTCGCC
>DATMJX010000115.1:0-2458 GCA_035553715.1 Methylibium sp. | reverse complement strand
CTACCAGCCCACGCCGCCCGAATGGGACGCGCTGTTCGGCCGCCGCGCGCCGCGCATCCTCGAGATCGGCTTCGGCATGGGCGGCGCCACCGCGCAGATCGCCGCCGCGCGGCCCGACATCGACTTCATCGGCTGCGAGGTCCATGCGCCGGGCGTCGGCGCGCTGCTCAAGCACATCGGCGAACAGGGCCTGACCAACCTGCGCCTCGTCCAGCACGACGCGGTCGAGGTGCTCGAGCACATGATCGAGCCCGGCTCGCTGGCCGGCATTCACCTCTTCTTCCCCGACCCCTGGCACAAGAAGAAGCACCACAAGCGCCGGCTGGTGCAGCCGCCCTTCGTCGCCAAGCTCGTCACGCGGCTCGCGCCGGGCGCGACGCTGCACTTCGCAACCGACTGGCAGCCCTATGCCGAACAGATGCTGGAGGTGCTGTCGGCCGAGCCAGCGCTCGCCAATACCGCCCCCGGCTACGCGCCGCGGCCCGACTACCGGCCGCTGACCAAGTTCGAGCACCGCGGCCTCAAGCTCGGCCACGGCGTCTGGGATCTGGTGTTCACGCGCCGCGCCGGCTAGGCGGGCCCGCGCTCACGCCAGGCGCAGCCCCGTCAGCGCCCCGTCCTCGACCCAGCGCCGCAGCAGCGCACCGCAGCGCGGCGCGGCCTCGCCCGGCGGCAGGCGCGCCGCCAGCGCCTCGCAGACCGCGGCGAAGCCCGCCCCGGCGCGCGCGCGGTCGATCGCCTCGGCCTCGACCGCATCGAGGCTGCGAAAGTGCGGCTGCGCCCCGACGCGCCAGACCAGCACCTGCAGCGGCTCCCCGAGCGCCTGCACCGGCGGCGGCGTGCCGTCCTGGTCGATCGCATGCCAGAGCGCCAGCGTGTTGTGGCGCAGCGCGAGCCGCTGGCAGGCCGGCTGCCACAGCAGCGTGACCCGTGCCCAGTCCTCGGGGGGCAGCTCGGCCAGCGCGGCCAGGCCGAGCACCGGGGCATCGGCCGCATCGAAGGCGCGCCGCAGCGTGGCGTCGAGCGCCGCGAGCTCGCCGACCTCGCCGTCTTCGGGGCAGGCGCGCGCGAGCCAGTCGGGGAAGTCCTCGCCATACCAGCGCAGATTGCCCTGCGTCGAGGGGTGGCCCTCGACATAGACCCGCGCCAGCGCGTCGAAGGCCTCGTCGCCGAGCCAGCGCCAGGTGTGGCCATGCACGTCACGCAGGGCCTCGACGAGCCGCGCCCGGTAGGCGTGGTGGTAGATGCCGAGCCGGCGCGCGACGTCGATCGCGCCGCCGGGCCGCACCGCGGACGCGAAGTCGCTCGCCTGACCGAGCAGGTGGCGCTGGAATGCGGCCTGCAGCGCCTCGAGCGCGGACGGGGCGTGCATCTCAGGCCGCCGCGCGTTCGGGCCACACGCCGGCGGCGACGGTGCGCGCGGCATCGAGCTCGTCCAGCAGCTCGGCCAGCGGCGGGATGCGGTCGTCGCGCTCGATCAGCGTTGCCACCGGTCGGCCGGCATGGCGCAGCGCGGCGCGGTACAGCGCCCACACCGGCGCGGACACCGGCGCGTCATGGGTGTCCACCAGATGGTCGCCGTGGTCGCTGTGGCCGGCCAGGTGGATCTGCCGGATGCGCGCGGCCGGCATCGCGCGCAGGTAGTCGAGCGCGTCGTAGCCGTGGTTGACGCTGCTCACATAGATGTTGTTCACGTCCAGCAGCAGCTCGCAGTCGGCCTGCTCGCAGACGCGCGCGACGAACTCCCACTCGGGCATCGTCGAGGCGCGGTACTCGAGGTAGCTGGAGACGTTCTCGATCACCAGCGGTCGACCCAGCGCGTCCTGCACGCGGCGGATGTTGCGCACGACGAGCGCCAGCGCCTCCTCGGTGTAAGGCAGCGGCAGCAGGTCGTGCATCTGGCGGCCGTGCACGCCGCACCAGCACAGGTGGTCCGACACCCACAGCGGCCGTACGCGCCGCGCCAGCGCGGCCAGGGCCTGGAGGTAGTCCGCGTCGGGACCTTGGACCGAGCCGATCGACATCGACACGCCGTGCATCGCCATCGCCGGCCAGCGCTCGCGCACCGCCTCCAGCATCGCCAGCGGCTTGCCGCCGGGCACCAGGTAGTTCTCGGAAATGATCTCGAGCCAGTCGATGCGCCGCGGCGCATCGCCCTGCGGATCGAGCAGCTCGTGGTAATGCGCGGCGCGCAGCCCCAGGCCGAATCCGGCCTCGGGATCCTTGGGCAGGCTGGTCGTGGTCATGGGGCGGTGGCGGCGCCGAGACGAGCCCGCCGGCTCGCCTCGGCAGCCCGCGATGCGCTTACTTGGCCGCGAGGTCGCCGATCGTGCCGCCGGCGTCCAGGCAGGCCTTGGCCGCCATGCCCTTGAAGCCATGGCCCTTGCAGGCGTTCTGGCCCTTGCAGGCGTTCTCGGCCGTCTTGCAGTCGCTGTTGCCCTTGCACTGGTGCACGCCG
>DATMJX010000114.1:0-2629 GCA_035553715.1 Methylibium sp. | reverse complement strand
GCCAGTACACGGCACTCGAGTTCGGCAAGCGCTGCAAAGAGATGGGCGTCAAGCCTTCGATGGGCAGCGTCGGCGACGCCTACGACAACGCGATGGCCGAGAGCTTCTTCGCCAGCCTCGAGTGCGAGTTGCTCGAGCGCCGCAGCTTCCAGACCAAGACCGAGGCGCGCCTGGCGCTGTTCAGCCACATCGAGGGTTGGTACAACCCACGCCCCCGGCACTCGGCGCTGGGCTACCGCTCACCCATGCACTTCGAGAAGGAGATGCTCGCCGACGGCGCCGCGCCGTCCACCACCGACACCCAATTGACCGCTTGCAAACCTAGCCCGTAACCGTCCACGGAACAGGGTCAACTCCAACTCCACACCCACAAGGGGAGCCGATCAAGTGGCAGCTGTCCAACAGCGGCTGGCTGGCGGCGCTCAAGCGGGCGGGGATCGAAGACTTCCGCTTTCACGACCTGCGGCATACCTTGGCATTGGCATTGGCATCGGCAGGTAGGCACCTCCTGCGACGAGCTCAAGGACCTGGGCGGCTGGAAGTCGCGGCAGATGGTGGACCGCTATGCCAAGTTCGCAACGGAGAACCTGTTGGCCGCGGCGTCTCGGATCGAATCAGGCCGTGACCCCAGCGTGCTCGAACTGGCACGTTTCCGTCACGTTCCGGAAACGACGAAGGCCCCGCACTAACGTGCGAGGCCTTGTCGTTACTGGTGGGCCCTGAGTGACTCGAACACTCGACCTACGGATTAAGAGTCCGCTGCTCTACCAACTGAGCTAAGAGCCCGGGAACTGGTCCACGGAAATGGTGGGTTGTGCAGGATTCGAACCTGCGACCAACGGATTAAAAGTCCGCTGCTCTACCGACTGAGCTAACAACCCCCGGCAGAGCCTGCAATTGTAGCCACAATTCGTGGTGGATCTCAAGCCCCCGCATCCACAACAAGCAGTCGTTCGATCAGCTGAGCCGCAGCCACCAGGCCGAAGGTGGCCGTCACCGTCACCGCAGAGCCGTAGCCGTGGCAGTTGAGCCCCCCTCCGACCGCGCAGTCGCCGGCCGGGCGCTGCACCGCTTCCCGCGAGTAGACGCAACGCAGTCCGATCCGGCCTTGCCGCGCCGCGCCATGGCGCTGTCGCAGCCGCTGACGCAATGCGGACAGCAAGGGGTCGTGGGTGCAGTCGGCCAGATCGTCCGTCCTGACCGCCTCTGGCGCTCGCTTGCCGCCGGCAGCACCGACGCAGACCACCGGCACCCCGCTGCTGGCCGACCAGGCCGCCAGCGTGGCCTTGGCCGCGAGCTGGTCGCAGGCGTCGATCAATCCATCCACCGGCGCCGGCAGCAGCGCCGGCCAGTTCTGCGGTTCGACGAAGGCCTCCACCGGCCGCACGTCGCAACCGGGGTGGATCTGAGCGATGCGCTCGCGCAGCGCGAGCACCTTGGCCTGACCGAGCGTGGCCTCGAGCGCCTGCACCTGCCGGTTGATATTGGACTCGGCGACATGGTCGAGATCGATCAGCGCGATGGACGCCACGCCGCTGCGCGCCAGGGCCTCGGCCGCCCACGATCCGACACCGCCCACGCCGACCACCGCCACGCGCGCGGCCCGCAGCCGCTGGTAGCCTGCGTCGCCATAGAGGCGACGCAGGCCGCCGAAGCGGCGCTCGAGGTCGGCCCCCGCCTCCTCAACGACCATCGACGATGGGCCGCTACTTCAGCGCCGCGAGGCGCTCGCGGCCGGCGTGCGCAGCCTCGGAGTTGGGGTACTTCTTCAGCAGCTCGTCGAGCGTGCGCCGCGCCGCCTTCGCGTCCTTGAGCTCGATCTGGCAGTTCGCGATCGACAGCATGGCCTCGGGCGCACGCGGATGCTCGGGCGCATTGCCGAGCAGCGTGCGGAAGGTCGTGATTGCGTCCTTGTAGTCGCGCTTGCCGTACTGGGCATTACCGAGCCAGTACAGCGCCGCCGGGCCATAGCCGCTGGCCGGCCAACGGCGCTGGAAGTTGCCGAACGCGGCCACCGCGCCTGCAAAGTCCCCCTGCCGCAAGACTCCGACGGCCTCGCCGTACTGGCGCGTCTCCTCGGGCTCGGCCATGAACTCTCGTCCGTCGAGCGTCACGCGCTGCGGCTCCATGCGGCGCAGCCGCTCGTCGAGGCCGGCCTGCACGTCCTTCTGGCGACGCTGCAGTTCGGCCACGTCGCGCTGGAGTTGCTCGTCGCTCCCGCGCAGCTTGGCGAGCTCGCCACGCAGGTTTTCGATCGTCGCATTGAGCTCGAGCACGCTGCGCCGCAGCTGCGCAATCTGATCGGCGAGCTCCGCCTCGCGGGCGCGAGCGGACTGGTCCGTCTGGTCGATGCGGGTGCGCAGGTCCAGGATGGCACGGCGCGCCTCGTCATCGTCGAACAGACCCGCACTCGCGCTGCTGGCCGCACCGGCCAGCAGCAGCGCCGCGGCGAGGCGCCGCGGCATGCCGCCCAGCGTCGCCATCGTGCTCACCGGTCGCGCAGCTCGGCGCGGCGGTTCTTGGCCCAGGCGGCCTCGTCGCTGCCGGTGACGGCGGGGCGCTCTTCGCCATAGCTCACCGACTCGATCTGCGCCTCCTGCGCCCCGAGCAGCACCATCGCACGGCTCAC
>DATMJX010000113.1:0-2578 GCA_035553715.1 Methylibium sp. | reverse complement strand
GGTCGCGGCCGTGCTGCAGCACCAGCCGCGCCATGTCGACGGCGCCGGCGTGGTGCGGAATCATCATCGCCAGGAAGTCGATGTCGGCCTGGCCCACGTAGCCCGGGCCGTGCATGTCTTGCATCATGCGCGCCATGGATTCGTCCATCTCGCGCTGGAAGGCATTGACTCCAAGCTGTGCGCGGCTGCCCTTCATGCCTTTCATGCGGTCTGGCCCTTCGCACCCACGCGCACGTAGACAAGGTTGATGCTCTTCTTGTTGCGCAATGCGCCCGAAGGCAGGGCCAGGTTACCCAGCGGAATCTGCGCGATGAAGGCCGGCTTGAACGGGTCGCTCACGTCGAAAGCGCTGCACACCGTTTGGCCGGCGTTGGGCGTGCCGGGCAGTTCGTCCTGTTCGTGCGCCACGTAGAGAAGCGTGTTCTCGGGGTTGGTCCACAGCCCGTGCGATTCGCGGCCGTGGCTGAAGAAGGTGCCGACCACCTTGCGCTGGCCGCTGGCTGCGCTGCGGTCGATGATGGCGATGGGGCTGGAGGCGACGCCGCCGGGGCCCCCGTCGTCGATGCGCGCCAGGCTGGCATAGACCACGCTGCCGCGCGCGTTGCTGACGAACTCGACGTGGTTGGGCCGCGCGCCCATGCCCAGCGGCACGCTGTCAATGAGGTCGAAACCGCCCCGCGTCGAGCGAGAAGACAGCGCATCGGCCAGCTTGTGCGAGAACCACACCTCGGCGCCGTCGGGCGTGGTCTTCATGAAGGGCGTGAAGCCGGGCTTGTCCTGCGCACTGATGTCCAGTGTCGTCACGCGCTGCGGCTGGCTGCGGCCATCGGCGCCCGCGTTGACGCGGAACACGTCGACCTGCGACACCTTCTGGCTGGCCACGAAAGCCAGCGTGCCTTCGCGGTTGAACCACACCTGGGCCGGGCCGTTGATCGTCGGCAGGAACTGGCGGATGGCCGTCGAACCTGTGTTGTCGGTGCCCTTCAACTGACGCAGGGCGAGTTCGACGTTGACGATGGCGATGCGGTCTTCCCCGCGCAGCGTCACCCAAAGCTCCTTGCCGTTGCGCGTGAAGGTGGGCTCGTGCGGTTCTCGGCCCAGCAGCAGGCCGCTGCTCAGGCGTTCGGGGTTGGTGGTGGGGCCGGCAGCCGGGTTCGGCGTGTTGCCGATGACGCGGCGCTGCTCGGCGTCGATGAGGTAGATGTTGCTCGAGCCGCGCCCGCTGGTGGCCAGCAGGCGGCCGTCGGGAGACGGCACCGCGCCGTGGGCGTCGATGCAGCCGTGGTACAGCGGCTTGTGGATCATCGCCGCGTGCGTGGGCGCCACGCCGGCGGTGACGTAGCGGAACGGCGGCCGCGGGTCTTC
Organism: Methylibium sp.; assembly: GCA_035553715.1. GTDB lineage: Bacteria > Pseudomonadota > Gammaproteobacteria > Burkholderiales > Burkholderiaceae_C > Methylibium. The sequence goes on along the minus strand of DATMJX010000113.1, from coordinate 1,213 downwards.
GTCGAAGCTGGTCAGGTTGATCGTGCTCTCGACGGTGTTGGTCTTGGGATCGATGACGACGAGCGTGTTGGAGTCTTCGTTGGTGATGAAGACGCGGTCGCGCGGGTCGATGCCGGGGCCAGGCGCTGTCGTGCTGGTGCTTGTGCTGGCGGCCGGTGCCTGGGCTTGTGCTGCGGGCAGCGCGCTGGCTGCCGCGGCGGCCAGCGAGTATTTGAGGATGTCGCGACGTTGGGTGGTCATGGGTGCTTTCTTTGTTCAGTGCAAAGGTGGACTGGGGCCCGTGACGCGCGACCTTGCACCCAACGAAGGGCTGTGTCGGTGCGTCAGGCGCTCGCAGCAAAGAGCGCGCTTCAGGCCAATTCATTCCATGGCGGTGCAAACCGCCTGCGCTGCGGGACTTGCCGTGGCCTTCAGCGCGGTGCGCCCAGCTGTTGGTAGACCTCGGCCGACACCCGCGCCAGCACGCTGCGGTCGGCGTCGGACGACAGCGCATAGCCGAAGGGCCCGTCGACCCAATAGAACACGTTGACGGCGCCTTCCTGCGCGAAGCGGAAGGCGGTGTCAGCGTTCTTCGCACCCGGTTTCGCATCCGGTTTCGCGGCCCCGCCCGAGCCCGCGGCGCTGCCGACGTCGGCCACGTCATTGGACACGTACAGCGTCAGCTTGCTGCCCTGCTGGTTGCGGTACATGAACTGAGCCACCGGCCCCTGGCCACCTGGCAGCAGGCGCCCACCTTCCAGCGTGTAGCCCTGCGCCTGCAGGTGCGGCGGTTTCATCGGCGCGCCCATGCGCTTGGACAGCCAGGCCACGAGCTGGTCTTCGTGCGCGGCGTCCACTTCCACGGGCCGGCGCACATCGGGGCTGTAGACCGCGTGCGCGACGGCGGCACGCTGCGCGAAGCCACCCGCAGACACCAAAGTCAAACCACCTGGGGCCGGTTGCACAGCCGCCATGCGGGCGGCATCGTCACCGGCTGTTCCAGGTCCGACGCCGCGCAGCCCCCAGCCCGTGGCGCCGCTGATGACGGCGATAGCCAGCCCGGCGGCCAAGCGCTGCAGGTACCAAGGCGTCGGCGATACGGCGCGCGGGCGCGCCGACTTCAGCAGGCGTTGCGGCGGCTGCTCGTCCAGCACGGGGTCGAACAGGGCGTGCAGCTCGCGCTTCTGCGCACGGTAGGCCTCGACGCGCTGCGCATCGTCGGGGCGCGCGGCCA
>DATMJX010000112.1:0-6906 GCA_035553715.1 Methylibium sp. | reverse complement strand
GTCCGGGCCCTGGAGCTACGAGGGCGAGAACGGCCCGCAGGCCTGGGCCCGGCTCGATGCGGCCCACGCCGCCTGCGGCAGCGGCCAGCGCCAGAGCCCGATCGACATCCGCGACGGCATCGCCGTCGACCTGGAGGCGATCCGCTTCGACTATCAGCCCGGCGCCTTCAGCGTGATCGACACCGGCCGCACGGTGCAGGTCGACGTCGCGCCGGGCAGCACGCTCGCGGTCGGCGGTCGGCGCTACGAGCTCCAGCAGTTCCAGTTCCACCGCCCGAGCGAGGAACGCATCGACGGCCGCCAGTTCGCGATGGGCCTGCACCTGGTGCACCGCAGCGAGGACGGTCGCCTGGCCATCGTCGCGGTGCTGCTCGACGAGGGGCCGGCGCACCCGGCGGTGCAGCTGGTGTGGAACCACCTGCCGCTCGAGAAGCACGAGCGCCAGACCGCCTCGGTGCCGCTGGACCCGGCCGCGCTGCTGCCGCCCGAGCGGCGCTACTACACCTACATGGGCTCGCTGACCACGCCGCCGTGCACCGAGGGCGTGCTGTGGCTGGTGATGCAGCAGCCGGCCACGCTGTCGCCGGCCCAGCAGGCGATCTTCGCGCGGCTCTACCCGATGAACGCGCGGCCTCTGCAGGCCACCGCCGGGCGGCTGATCAAGCAGTCGAACTGAGCGCGGGGCTCAGCCGCCGAGCAGCTGCCGCAGCCGGTCCTTGGTGCGCTCCTTCTTCGTCGGCGCCGAGGCCGCGCCGGCCGGCTCGCTGGCCGCCGGCGCGCGCCCGCCGAGGCGCTCGAGCACGCCGAGCTTGCCACCCAGGGCCTCGGTCGCGCGCTTTTTCAGCAAGCCGGCGGCGACCGCACCCCATTGCACGCGGTAGTCGACCGCCTCGAAGGGGCCGCTGAGCTTCACCGGCACCGTCAGCCCCTTGAGGGCCGCGAGTTCGGCGCCGTCCTGGCCCTCGGGCGTCGCGGTCACGGTGGCGCGGGCGAGGTAGTCGATGCGGCCCCGCCCGACGTCGATCGCCCCCTCGCCGTCGACGCGCAGGAAGGGGCTCTTGGCCGACAGGTCGCGGCTGCGCGCGACGCCCTCGGCGACCTGGAAGCTGGCGCTGATCTCGGAGAAGTCGGTCTTCTCCTGCGTGCTGGCCGCCTGCACCGCGTCCTTGTCCAGGCTCACCGCGCTGCGCCACTGCCGCAGCGTCTTCGCGAGGTTGATGCCGCGCACCGCACCGTCGCGCAGCTGGAACGAGGCCTCGCCGGCGAGCTGGCGGCGCCAGGCGGCGACGCTGGCGCCGCTGCTGCGCAGATCGGCGCGCACCCGGCCCCGGCCCTCGAGCTTGTGCATCTGCGCCACGTCCTTCAGCAGCGCGGCGATGTCGACCTCGCTCGCATCGAGCTGGACCGCCACGCGCTGGTCCTGCGGCTTTGCGGCGGCCTGGGCGCTGGCCTGGGCGCTGAAGCGACCGCCCCAGGCGCGCCCGGCGAGCTGGCTCACGCGCAGCGTGCCGCCGGCGAGCGTTGCGTCGAGCGTGGCGTCGGCGACGCGGTAGGGCGGGTAGACCAGCGCGTCGGCGCGCAGCGTCAGGCGGCCGTCGAAGGCCTTCAGCGCCGACAGGTCGACCGGCGCATCGCCCCCCGGCGCCGGGGTGGCGGCCGATGCGGCGGCGGCCGGCGGCACGACGAAGCGTGTCAGGTCCAGCGTCGTGAAGCGCGCCTGGGCCTCTAGGCGCGGCACGGCGCGGTCGAGCGCCGCCTGGCCGCTGGCCGAGAAGGGCTGCTCGTTCGCACGGCCCTCGACGCTCCAGCTCGCCGCCGTCGCGCTGGCCTGGGCGCGACCGCGCAGCGCGATCGCCGTCGGTGGCAGCGCCGGGTCGTTCAGCGTCAGCTGCAGCGCGAGCGCGTCGAGCGTGGCCGCGACGGGCTCGGTCGCCAGTGTCAGATCGCCGCGCAGCTGGCCCTGCAGGCGGCGCGCGCCGGCCTGGCCACTCAGATCGAGCTTCAGTCCCGGGACCTGGAGGCGCTCGAAACGCCCGCCCGGTGGCTGCGACGTGAAGGCCAGCTGCAGCGTCTGCGCGCTCGAGGCGAGGCGCGCCTGCCCCTGCAGGGCGCTGCCCCTGAGCGTGTCGCCATCGACCTCGAGCCGGGGCCAGGCGAGCCGGGCCTCGATCGGGGCGTCGCCACGCCGGCCGGCGAGCTGGAGCTCGAGCGCCTCGAGGCCCAGGTGCCGGCGCGCCGGGTCGTAGCCGAGCGCGGCGAGCGTGAGCCGGCTGTCCTTCAGCGCGAGGCCGAGCCGCTCGCCCGACAGCGTCAGCGCCAGCCGCTCGGCGGCGAGCGCCACGCCGTCGTGGCGCAGCGCAGCGGCCGTCAGCCGTGCGTCGAGGCCCTGGACGCCGAAGCCGCTGCCACGCAGCGCCAGGGTCAGCTCGCGCAGACCGACGCGTGCCGGCGCGCCGGGCGGCAGTGCCAGCGTCAAATGGGTGTCGAGCTCGAGCGCGGCGTCGAGCGCGGGCTGGGCGAGCGTCGCGCGGGCGCGCAGCGCCAGCGGCGATTCGGCGCCATCGGCGAGCCGGCCGGTCGCGAGGCGCTCGACCACGAAGCGGCCATCGAGGCCGGCGGGCACGTCGCGCACGCTCGCCTGCAGATCGCTGAACTCGAGCGCGCGCACGTCGAAGTGCAGCGCGGTGCCGGGCGCCGGCGCGCTCGGCGCGGCGGCAGGTGCGTCGGCCGGGGCCGCGAGCAGGTCGTCGATGTTGCGGCGGCCCTGGGCGTCACGCGTGTAGGCCAGCCGCACGCCGCGCGCCGCCACGCGGTCGATCGCCAGCTCGCGCCGCAGCAGCGGCAGCAGCTGCACCGCGAGGCTGGCCTGCTCGATCGCCATGAACTCGTCGGCGCGCCGGGCCTCGCTGAGCGTCACGTCGCGCAGCGTGACTTCGAGCCGCGGGAACAGGGCCAGCCCGATCGGGCCGTCGATCGCGAGCGTGCGTCCGTATTGCGTGCGCACCCGCTCGATCAGCAGGCCCTTGTAGCGTGTCGCATCGAAGCTCGCGATGAACCAGGCGGCGGCCGCGACGAGCAGCGCGAGCACGAGGCCGGTGACGATGAGCAGGCGGCGCAGCCAGACGGGCATCGGGGTGGGCGGCAGTGGGCGTGCGGGCATTGTGGCGCCGGCCTGGCGGTGAGCGAGGCGCTTCCTACAATGGAACTGCAATGAACGGTTTCGACGTGTGCGTGCGCGGTCGCGGGGCGGTGGGTCAGGCGCTGGCGCTGTCGCTCGCGCGGCTGGGGCTGCGCGTCGCGCACGCCGGCGGCGGCGAGCCCTTGCGGGCCGGGCCCGACGTGCGCACCTATGCGCTCGGCCCGGCGGCGGTCGCGCTGCTCGAGCAGCTCAAGGTCTGGGAGGCGCTGCGCGCGGCCCGCCCGAGTGCCGCGACCCGCGTCACCGCGATGCAGGTGGCCGGCGACGCTGGCGGGCGGCTCGAGTTCAGCGCCTGGCAGCAGCATGTGGCCGAGCTGGCGTGGATCGTCGATGCGGCGGTGCTCGAGCGCGAGCTCGTGGCGGCGCTGCGCTTCTCGCCGCACGTCACGCCGGTCGAGCTCGCCGTGCCCGCGGCGCTGACGGCCTGGTGCGATGGCAAGGACGGCCGCGCCAGCGGCGCGCTCGGGGTGGACGTCGAGCGCCACGACTACGGCCAGCGGGCGGTGGCCGCGCGGCTCGCCTGCGACCGTCCGCACCAGGGCATCGCGCGGCAGTGGTTCCGCGCCCCCGACGTGCTGGCGCTGCTGCCCTTCGATGGCGCCGACACGCCGGGGCGGGGGTACGGCCTGGTGTGGTCGCTGCCCGAGGCCCGCGCCACCGCGCTGGCGGCGGCCGAGCCCGCCGATTTCGAGCAGGCACTGAACGAGGCCACCGGCGGGCAGGCCGGCCGGCTGACGCTGGCCGGTGCGCGCGCCGCCTGGCCGCTGCGGCTGGCGCGCGCGACGCGCTGGCACGGGCCGGGCTGGGTGCTGCTCGGCGATGCCGCCCATGTCGTGCACCCGCTGGCCGGCCAGGGGCTCAACCTCGGCCTGGCCGACGTGGCGGCGCTGACTGCCGTGCTGGCGGCACGCCAGCGCGACGAGCCCTGGCGCTCGCTCGGTGACGAGAAACTGCTGGCGCGCTACGCCCGCGAGCGCACCCTGCCGACTTGGGCGATGGGCCGGGTGACCGACGGCCTGCTGCAACTTTTCGCACACGACAGTGCCCCGCTGAGGGAACTGCGCAACCGGGGTCTGACTCTGCTCGATCATCTGCCGCCGCTCAAGCGCTGGCTGGCCGGTCGGGCGTTGCAGGCCTGAAGACCGCCGGGGGCTGCGGCCCCTCGAAAGCACACCATGAACCTCAAGACCCTTGCCCTCGCCGGCGCCACCGTGGTGGCGATCGCCGCGACCGTGGCGGCCACGACCGTCACGGCCGTGGCCCAGGCGCCGCAGGAATCGACGATCCGTGCCCGCCTGGCCGAGCGTTTCCCGGACCTGAAGAAGGTCGACGAGGTCTCTCGCACCTCGATGCCCGGGATCTGGGAGGTGCGCCTGGGCACCGAGCTTTACTACACCGATGCCGAGGCCACGCACCTGATCATCGGTGGCCAGATCATGGACACCAAGACCCGGCGCAACCTCACCGAGGAGCGCCTGACGAAGCTGACCGCGATCGACTTCGCCAGCCTGCCGCTGAAGGACGCGATCGTCTGGAAGACCGGCAACGGCAAGCGCCGCATCGCGGTGTTCTCCGACCCGAACTGCGGCTACTGCAAGCGCTTCGAGCAGGAGCTCGCCAAGGCCAAGGACCTGACCGTCTACACCTTCCTGATGCCGGTGCTGGGCGACGACTCGCACGACAAGGCGCGCTCGATCTGGTGCGCCACCGACCGCACCGCCGTCTGGCGCGACTGGATGGTCCAGGGCCTGCTGCCCCCGCGCGTCGAGGCCGCCAAGGGCTGCGAGACGCCGATCGAGCGCAACCTGGCGCTCGGCGGCCGGCACAACGTGCGCGGCACGCCGGCGATCGTGTTCGAGGACGGCCTGCGCGTGCCGGGCATGCTCAACGCCGTGCAGCTCGAGAAGCAGCTCGAACGCCAGGCGGGCGCGGCCAAGTCCTGAGCGCGCGGCCGGCACGGCTCGGGCGACAATCGCGCCGCCCTTGCCCTGACGCCCCGTGAGCCTGCCCCCGACCGATCCCGCCGCACCCACCACCGCCTCCGCGCCGCCGCCCCTGGCGCTCGCGCTCGGGTATGCGGGTCTGCTGCCCTTCCTGGCCGGGGCGCTGCTGACCTGGATCGTGCGGCCCGACGCCCACCCCTATGTGACCGACGCGCTGGCGAAGTACGCGGCCCTGATCGCCACCTTCCTTGGCGGCATGCACTGGGGCCTGGTGCTGCGGCCGGCGGGCGGCGAGCCCTCGGCGCGGCTCGGCTGGGGCGTCGCCGTGATGCTCGCGGCCTGGGTCGCGGTCCTGATGCCACCCTATGCGGGGCTGGCGCTGCTCGGCGCCCTGCTCGTGGCCTGCTACCTGGTCGACCGCCGTGCCTATGCCGCGGCAGGGGCGGCCGGCTGGCTGACGCTGCGTTTTCGCCTCAGTGCCGTCGCGGCGCTGAGCTGTTTCTTGGCCGCCGCCGGCAGCTAGGACCGCCCGGTCCCGCGCGAGCCGCCCATGGCCTTTTATCTGGCGCTCCGAACCCCATGATCCGTTACCGCGTCGAGATCGACGGCCCCGAGGCCCTGCAGGCCCACCAGTTCCGCGTCACGCTGACCGTGCCCGCGCCGGCCGCCGAGCAGCGCCTGGCGCTGCCGGTGTGGATTCCCGGCAGCTACCTGGTGCGCGAGTTCGCGCGCCACCTGTCCGGGCTCACGGCCGAGCAGGGCGGGCACGCCGTGCCGCTCGAGCAGCTCGACAAGAGCACCTGGCTGGCGCGCTGCCGCGGCCGCGGGGCCCTGACGGTGAGCTGGCGCGTCTACGCCTACGACAACTCGGTGCGCGCCGCCTGGCTCGACACGCAGCGCGGCTTCTTCAACGGCACCAGCCTGTTCCTGCGCGTCGAGGGCCGCGAGGCCGAGCCGCAGCGCCTCGAGCTCGGCGCCTTGCCGCGCGGCTGGGAGGTCGCGACCGCGCTGCGCGCCGTCGGGCCGCGCCGCTGGGAGGCAGCCGACTACGACGAGCTGGTCGACCACCCGGTCGAGCTGGGCCGCTTCTGGCGCGGGAGCTTCGAGGCGCGCGGCGTGCCGCACGAGTTCGTCGTGGCCGGCGCGTTGCCCAGCTTCGACGGCGAGCGCCTGCTGGCCGACGCCAAGCGCGTCTGCGAGGCGCAGATCGCCTTCTGGCATGGCCGGCGCAAGCCGCATTTCGACCGCTACGTCTTCCTGCTCAACGCGGTCGAGGAAGGCTACGGGGGCCTCGAGCACCGTGCCAGCACCGCACTGATCGCCAACCGCCGCGACCTGCCGCGGCGCGGCATCGCGGCGCAGGGCGAGGGCTACACGACCCTGCTCGGGCTGATCAGCCACGAGTACTTCCACACCTGGAACGTCAAGCGGTTGCGGCCGGCCGAGTTCGCGCGCTACGACTATGGCGGCGAGAACTACACCGAGCTGCTGTGGTTCTTCGAGGGCTTCACCTCCTACTACGACGACCTGCTGCTGCGCCGCTGCGGCCTGCTCGACGACGCGCGCTACCTGAAGCTCGTCGCCAAGACGCTGAACCAGGTGCTCGGCACGCCGGGGCGCAAGCAGCAGAGCGTCGCGCAGGCCAGCTTCGACGCCTGGACCAAGTACTACCGGCCCGACGAGAACACCGTCAACGCCACGGTCAGCTACTACACCAAGGGTTCGCTGGTCGCGCTGGCGCTCGACCTGACGCTGCGCAGCGAG
>DATMJX010000111.1:0-11686 GCA_035553715.1 Methylibium sp. | reverse complement strand
GCTGAGGGCGTCGCCGCCGGAGCCCGTTGCCGCCGCAGCGCCGCCCCTGCCGCCCGACGCCGCCAATTCGGCGCCGTTGCCCGAGCCGCTGCCGACGAAGGCGAGCCGCCGCAGGACCGAGAGCATCTGGGCGTCGCTGATGCCGCCGGCCGCCATGGCCTGGGCATAGCCGGAGCTCGGGCCCTGGTGAGTCATGCCCGACAGCGGAGCGCCGCCGGGCGTGAGCGAGGCGGTGGCATCGCGACCGGAGGTATGGAAGCCGCTGCCGAAGCCGGTCGTCTGGTAGCCGCTGCCCTCGCGCAGTGCCTCGCGTGGCAGTTCATTGCCCGGGCCCTGCACCGTGCGCACTGCCAGGCTCGTCGCCAGCACGCCCTTGGCGCGCAGGTCGGCGGCGATCTCGGCGTAGCAGGCTTTCAGCGCCGGGCCGAGCGCGCGCCCGAGCTCACGGGTCAGGTGCTTGCGGTCGTCGGGCGCCGTGCCCAGCGCGCCGATCGCCTGCATCAGCGCGCGCGCGACGGTGTCGGGCCGCAGCGGGTTGTGCTCCGGGTCGGGGCGGCCGACGCGCAGCAGCGTGCCGATGTAGCTGTCGAGCTCGCGCAACTCCCACTCGCAGCCATGGGCCAGCTCGAGGCTCATGCGCTCCGCCTCGACGCGCTCGTCCACCTCGGCATCGTCGACCAGGCTCAGCGCCTCCCAGCTCGTGCTGGCCAGCGTGCGTCGCGGGTCCGGACGCGGCGTGGTGGCCGTGCGCACCTGCTCGCGCAGCGAGGTCGCGAACTCGAGGTGGAAGAGGGGCAGCTTGCGGCGCAACTCGACCTGCAGCTGTCCCAGGTTCTGACGCAGCGCCCCGCTGGCGGTCGAGCCGAAGGCCGGCGTGTCGGCCAGCCGCTCGGCCACGGCGCCGACCGCCGCCTGCAACCTCTGCACGGCGGCGTTGAGCGCGGAGAGGGCGAAGGCGTCGGTCACGGCGGGTGGAAAGAGGGCGAGGGCAGGCCGGTCGGGCCGGCAGCGGATTATTTCCTGAGTGCGTCGCGGATCTCGCGCAGCAGCAGCACGTCCTCGGACGGCTCGGAAGGTGCGGGCGGCGGCGCCTCCTTCTTCAGTCGGTTGATCTGTTTGATCATCAAGAAGATGATGAAGGCCAGAATGGCAAAGTTCAGCGCGACCGTGATGAAGTTGCCATATGCGAACACCGCGCCGAGTTTGCGGGCCTCGGCCAGCGGGAGCCCGCTGGGCTGGCCGGCCAGGCCGAGGTAATGGCTGGAGAAGTCGAGCCCGCCGACGACCTTGCCGACGATGGGCATGATCAGGTCGCCGACGATCGAGTCGACGATCTTGCCGAAGGCACCGCCGATGATGACGCCGACCGCGAGGTCGACGACGTTGCCCTTGATGGCGAATTCCTTGAACTCGGACATGAAACTCATTGGCGACTCCTGGGGGATCGTGGCGAAAAGGGGCGTCGAAGCCGCGCGCGACGGCCGCCGGCAGTATTCCCCAGGCCGGCACCAAGTCAAGCCGTGCGGAAGCGCCGACGGCGTCGATTAGAATCGGCGGTTGCTTGAAGAACCGCTTTCACCCCAGAGGACGTCCATGAGTGACCAGCAAGTCGACCAAGGCAAGAGGACGTGGCTGATTGCCTCGACCTGCGCCGGCGTCGTCGGCGGCGCCGCCACCGCGGTGCCTTTCATCAGCAGCTTCCAGCCTTCCGAGCGTGCCCGCGCGGCGGGCGCGGCAGTCGAGGTCGACATCGGCGGCCTGAAAGCTGGCGAGAAGCTGACCGTCGAGTGGCGCGGCAAGCCGGTGTGGATCATCAAGCGCACGCCCGAGCAGCTCGAGTCGCTGAAGCAGACCGAGCCGCTGGTGGCCGATCCGAAGTCGGAGCGCAAGCCCGCCGAAATCACGCCGATGGAGGCCACCCGCAACGAGTGGCGCTCGGTCAAGCCCGAGATCCTCGTCGTGGTGGGCATCTGCTCCCACCTGGGCTGCTCGCCGACCGACAAGCTCACGCCCGGGCCGCAGCCCTCGCTGCCGGACGACTGGCACGGCGGCTTCCTGTGCCCCTGCCACGGTTCGCTGTTCGACATGGCCGGCCGCGTCTACAAGAACAAGCCGGCGCCGGACAACCTCGAGGTGCCGCCTTACACCTTCCTGTCCGACACCCGCCTGCTGATCGGCGAAGCCAAGGCCTGAAGGGGACGACACGACCATGGCTGAATTCAAGACCGCCGCCGCGAACGCCCCCATCGGCGAGAAGCTGATGACCTGGGTGGACAACCGCTTCCCGGCCACCAAGCTGTACAAGGAGCACCTGTCCGAGTACTACGCGCCGAAGAACTTCAACTTCTGGTACTTCTTCGGCTCGCTGGCGATGCTGGTGCTGGTGATCCAGATCGTCACCGGCATCTTCCTGGTGATGCACTACAAGCCCGACGCGGCGAAGGCCTTCGAGTCGGTCGAGTACATCATGCGCGACGTGCCCTGGGGCTGGCTGGTGCGCTACATGCACTCGACCGGCGCCTCGGCCTTCTTCATCGTGGTCTACCTGCACATGTTCCGCGGGCTGATCTACGGCAGCTACCGTCAGCCGCGCGAGCTGGTCTGGATCTTCGGCTGCGCGATCTTCCTGTGCCTGATGGCCGAGGCCTTCATGGGCTATCTGCTGCCCTGGGGCCAGATGAGCTACTGGGGCGCGCAGGTCATCATCAACCTGTTCTCGGCCATCCCCTTCGTCGGCAACGACCTGTCGCTGCTGATCCGCGGCGACTACGTGGTCGGCGACGCGACGCTGAACCGCTTCTTCAGCTTCCACGTCATCGCGGTGCCGCTGGTGCTGCTCGGCCTGGTCGTCGCGCACATCATCGCGCTGCACGAGGTGGGCTCGAACAACCCGGACGGCGTCGAGATCAAGGCCAAGAAGGATGCCCAGGGCCGCCCGCTGGACGGCATCCCCTTCCATCCGTACTACTCGGTGCATGACATCCTCGGCGTCAGCGTCTTCCTGATGGCGTTCACGGCGGTGGTGTTCTTCGCGCCCGAGTTCGGCGGTTACTTCCTCGAGTTCAACAACTTCATCCCCGCCGACCCGCTGAAGACGCCGGCGCACATCGCCCCGGTGTGGTACTTCACGCCCTACTACTCGATGCTGCGCGCGACCACGGACTTCATGGTCAACGTCCTCGTCGTGCTGGTCGCGTTGGGGGCGGTCGGGGCGATCCTGAAGGGCCGCTTCGGCGGCGGCGCGAAGCTCGGGATCGCCATCGCGGCGGTGGTCGCGGCCTTCCTGCTCAAGACCTTCGACGCCAAGTTCTGGGGCGTCGTGGTGATGGGCGGCGCGGTCGTCATCCTGTTCTTCCTGCCCTGGCTCGATCGCAGCCCGGTGAAGTCGATCCGCTACCGCCCCGACTGGCACAAGTTGGTCTACGCGGTGTTCGTGCTCTTCTTCCTGGTGCTCGGCTACTTCGGCATCCAGGCGCCGTCGGCGCTGAACGAGCGGGTGTCGCAGTTCGGCACGCTGGTGTACTTCGGCTTCTTCTTGCTGATGCCGTGGTGGAGCACGCTCGGCACCTTCAAGCCGGTGCCCGAGCGCGTGACCTTCGAGAGCCACTGAGCCGCGGAATCCAGACCATGAAGAAGATCTTTGCACTGATCGTCGCGGCCTTCGCGTTCGCCGGCCCCGCCCTGGCCGCCGAGGGTGGCATCGCCTGGGACAAGTTCCCCGAGGCCAAGCTCAGCGACCAGGCGGCCCTGCAGAACGGCGCGCGCCTGTTCGTCAACCACTGCCTGAACTGCCATGCTGCCGAGTACATGCGCTACAACCGGCTGCGGGACATCGGGCTGACCGAGGCGCAGATCAAGCAGAACCTGCTGTTCGCGACCGACAAGGTCGGCGAGACCATGAAGGTCGCGCTCGATCCGAAGGAAGCCAAGGCCTGGTTTGGTGGCGTGCCGCCCGACCTCACCGTCATCGCCCGCTCGCGTGCCGGCGCCAACGGCAGCGGTGCGGACTACCTCTACACATACCTGCGGTCGTACTACCGTGACGACAGCAAGGCCACCGGCTGGAACAACCTGGTCTTCCCGAGCGTCGGCATGCCGCACGTGTTGTGGGAGCTGCAGGGCCAGCGTGCCCCGAAGTTCGTCGAAGAGCTCGACGCGCACGACCCGAGCAAGAAGGTGCACCGCTTTGTTGGCTACGAGCAGCTGACGCCAGGCACGCTGACGCCGCGCGAGTACGACAACGCCGTTGCCGACCTGGTCGCCTATCTGCAATGGATGGGCGAGCCGGTGCAGAAGCAGCGCGTGCGCCTGGGGGTGTGGGTGCTGTTGTTCCTGGCGGGCTTTACCGTGATTGCGTGGCGACTCAACGCCGCGTACTGGAAAGACGTCAAATGACCCGGCCGCACCGGGTTGCCTAGCGGCCCGGTGTGACGCGGAGTGGGCAGTCCCCGGCCCACTCCGCTTTTCGTTTTCTAGCTGCCCGCTGTCCGGGCGACAGGAGCCCGCCACCATGATGGTGCTTTACTCCGGAACCACCGATCCCTATTCGCACCGCTGCCGCTTCGTGCTGTTCGAGAAGGGCATGGACTTCGAGATCCGCGACGTCGACCTGTTCGCGAAGCCCGAGGACATCGCGCTGATGAACCCGTACAACGAGGTGCCCATCCTGGTGGAGCGCGACCTCATCCTGTACGAGTCGCACATCATCAACGAGTACATCGACGAGCGCTTCCCGCACCCGCAGCTGATGCCGGGCGACCCGGTGGCGCGCGCCCGTGTGCGACTGTTCCTGTTCAACTTCGAGAAGGAACTGTTCGCGCACGTGAACACGCTCGAAGGGCGCAGCGGCGTCAAGGCCAACGACAAGCAGCTCGAGCGTGCGCGCAGCCAGATCCGCGACCGCCTGACCCAGCTCGCGCCGATCTTCCTGAAGAACAAGTACATGCTCGGCGACGACTTCTCGATGCTCGACGTCGCGATCGCGCCGCTGCTGTGGCGCCTCGACTACTACGGCATCGACCTGTCGAAGAACGCGCTGCCGCTGCTCAAGTACGCCGAGCGCATCTTCTCGCGTCCGGCCTACATCGAGGCGCTGACGCCGTCCGAGAAGGTGATGCGCAAGTAAGGAGCGGAGCGCCGATGAGCATGCCGTTGACCCCGGACGGACAGGGCAGCTCGACGCGGCCCTACCTGATCCGCGCCTTGCACGACTGGTGCACCGACAACGGCTTCACGCCCTATCTCGCCGTCTACGTCGACCACACCGTGCAGGTGCCGGTGGAGTACGTGAAGAACAACGAGATCGTGCTGAACGCGAGCTTCGAGGCCACCAGCGGCCTGCAGCTCGGCAACGACGTGATCCGTTTCAAGGCGCGCTTCGGCGGCGCGCCGCGCGACATCGCCGTGCCGGTCGACCACGTGATCGCGATCTATGCGCGCGAGAACGGCCAGGGGATGGCTTTCCCGGCGCCGGCAACGGCGCCGGCTGGCACGACGCCGGTCGCAGACGATGAGCCGCGCGGCTTGCGCCTGGCGCCCGCCGTCGAACCGGCTGAGGAGGGCGGCGACACGCCGCCCGACGCGCCCGAGCCGGGCCATGGCGGCGGCGGACGGCCGTCGCTCAAGCGGATCAAGTAGCCGCGACACCTACAATTTCGTGCGGCGCCGGTTTAGCTCAGCTGGTAGAGCACCCGCCTTGTAAGCGGAAGGTCGTCCGTTCGATTCGGACAACCGGCACCAGCCGCCCCAGCCGTCGCGCCCGGTTACACAGCGGCGCTCAGCTCGATTGAACCCGGATGCGGATGGCGCTACGCTGCCAGCCCCGCTCGGCAAGAGCCGACTCGAGACGGGGGAGCCACTGGCGCAGCTTGGCCGCCACGGCCGTGTTGGCTGCCAGCAGCGTCCATCCCTCGTCGGTGACAGGCCCAGGGCGGACCTGGGCAGCCAGCAGCGCCGGCAGCAGCGGTAGCACGGCATCGAAGCGCGCGTTCGATTCCCGCAGCAGCTCGCGCAATTGCGCCAGCGGAGCCGAGCGCTGCAGGGCCTCGCCAATCGGCAAGGCCGCGGGCAGGGTCGAGTTGGGGAACGTCGGCATCTTCGACAGGAGAGACGGGCATGCAGATCATAGTCACGCACACCCATTCGGCGCGCACGCGGGTGTGGACGGTGCACCCGCTGCCGCTGTTCGTCTCGGCGGTGGCCGGCACGCTGGCGCTGCTCGCGCTGGTCGGGGCGGCCTACCACTTCGTGTTTCTCAAGGGCGCGCGCGAAGGCTGGCCGGTCGTCAGCCAGATGCTCGCGCCGTTCACGCGCACCGAGTTTGTCCAGCGCGACCGCTACCTGCGGGAGAACCTCGACGCGATGGCCTCCAAGCTGGGCGAGTTGCAGGCCAAGCTGCTGAAGCTCGAGGCCGTGGGGGAACGTGTCTCGGGCCTGGCCGGGCTCAAGCCCGAGGACTTCAACGGGCTCGACAGGCCGGCGCCGGCCGGCGCCGCGGCCAGCGCGGCCGGCGGCCCCTATGTGCCGCTCGCGGCGGCCTCGCTCGACGAGCTCGGCCGCCACCTCGACACGCTCGACCACCACGCGGACCTGCGCAGCGACGTCTTCACGCTGATCGAGTCGCGCCTGCTCGAAGCGAGGCTGCTGGCGCTGATGGTGCCGAGTTCAGCGCCGGTCGATGGGCCGGTCGGCTCGGGTTTCGGCTTTCGCATCGATCCGTTCACGGGACGCGGGGCGTTGCACACCGGGCTCGATTTCGCCGCGACGCCGGGCACGCCGATCCTCGCGGCCGCCGGCGGCATGGTGCTGACCGCCGAGGCGCTGCCGGCCTACGGGCAGACGGTCGAGCTCGACCATGGCAACGGTCTGCTGACCCGTTACGCCCATGCCTCGAAGCTGCTGGTGCGCGCCGGGGACCTGGTCAAGCGCGGCCAGGCGATCGCGCTGGTCGGCAGCTCGGGTCGCTCGACGGGGCCACACCTGCACTTCGAGGTGCTGGTCGACGGCACGCCGCAGAACCCGGCCAAGTTCCTGGCCCGCGGCGCCGCTTCGCCGGGCGTGGCAGGTGTCACTGCACGCTGATCGCGGCCGGCCTCGGCATGGGGTTCTGACAGGTCGCGGATGCTAAAGTCGGACGCTTTGCACGGCGCCTAGCGACGCCGCGCTCGCATTTCGGGCCTCCGTCCGCAGGTGCGGCCCGAGCGGGGTGCCCGGCGGGCCCGCCCGCGCTTCCAGCCAGTTCCGACCCCTCGCGCCTCGCATGTTGCCCAAGCTCCTCACCTCCCTCTTCGGCAGCCGCAACGACCGGCTCCTCAAGCAGTACCGGCGTGTGGTGGAGCGCATCAACGCGCTCGAGCCGCAATTCGAGAAGCTCTCCGATACCGAGCTGCGCGCGATGACCGACACGCTGCGCCAGCGCGCGCAGACCGAGTCGCTCGACGC
This sequence comes from Methylibium sp., assembly GCA_035553715.1. Classification (GTDB taxonomy): domain Bacteria; phylum Pseudomonadota; class Gammaproteobacteria; order Burkholderiales; family Burkholderiaceae_C; genus Methylibium. The sequence goes on along the minus strand of DATMJX010000111.1, from coordinate 4,246 downwards.
GTTGCTGCCCGAGGCCTTTGCGGTCGTGCGCGAAGGCAGCAAGCGGGTGCTGAAGATGCGGCACTTCGACGTGCAGCTGATCGGCGGCATGGTGCTGCATGCCGGCAAGATCGCCGAGATGCGCACTGGCGAAGGCAAGACGCTGATGGCGACGCTGCCGGTCTACCTGAATGCGCTGGCCGGCCAGGGGGTCCACGTCGTCACGGTCAACGACTACCTCGCGCGGCGCGATGCCGAGTGGATGGGCCGGCTGTATACCTTCCTCGGGCTCACCGTCGGTGTCAATGGCGCGCAGATGGCGCGCGAGGAAAAGCAGGCCGCCTACGGCTGTGACGTCACCTACGGCACCAACAACGAGTACGGCTTCGATTACCTGCGCGACAACATGGTCAACGAGGTCGGCGACCGCGTGCAGCGCAAGCTGCACTTCGCGATCGTCGACGAGGTCGACTCGATCCTGATCGACGAGGCGCGCACGCCGCTGATCATCAGCGGCCAGGCCGAGGACCAGACCGAGCTCTACCTGCGCATCAACGCCGTCGTGCCGATGCTCAAGAAGCAGATCGGCGAGGCCGATCCGCGCACCGGCGAGGGCGTGGTCGAGCCGGGCGACTTCACCGCCGACGAGAAAACCCACCAGGTCTTCCTGACCGAAGCCGGTCACGAGCGTGCCGAGGCGCTGCTCTCCCAGGCCGGCCTGCTGCCCGAGGGCGCGAGCCTGTACGACGCGGCGCATATCACGCTGGTCCACCACCTCTACGCCTCGCTGCGCGCCCACCACCTGTTCCACCGTGATCAGCACTACGTGGTGCAGAACGGCGAGGTCGTGATCGTCGACGAGTTCACCGGCCGCCTGATGACCGGGCGGCGCTGGAGCGAAGGCCTGCACCAGGCGGTCGAGGCCAAGGAGGGCGTGTCGATCCAGGCCGAGAACCAGACGCTGGCCTCGATCACCTTCCAGAACTTCTTCCGCATGTACGGCAAGCTCGCCGGCATGACCGGCACGGCCGACACCGAGGCCTACGAGTTCCAGGAGATCTACGGCCTCGAGACCGTCGTGATCCCGCCGAACAGGCCGACAGTGCGCAAGGACGAGCTCGACCTCGTCTACAAGACCAGCCGCGAGCGCTACGAGGCGGTGGTCAAGGACATCCGCGACTGCCACGAGCGCGGCCAGCCGGTGCTGGTCGGCACGACCTCGATCGAGAATTCCGAGCTCATCTCCAAGCTGCTCGAGAAGGACGGCCTGCCGCACGAGGTGCTCAATGCCAAGCAGCACGCGCGCGAGGCCGAGATCATCGCCCAGGCGGGCCGCCCGGGCGCGGTGACGATCGCCACCAACATGGCCGGGCGCGGTACCGACATCGTGCTCGGCGGCAACGTCGAGAAGCAGGTGCAGTTCGTCGAGGCCGACGCGGCGCTGCCGCCCGAGGAGAAGGCGCGCCGCATCGAGCAGCTCAAGAGCGAATGGGCCGGTCTGCACGAGCAGGTCAAGGCCGCTGGCGGCCTGCGCATCGTCGCGACCGAGCGGCATGAAAGCCGTCGCATCGACAACCAGCTGCGCGGCCGCTCGGGCCGCCAGGGCGATCCGGGGGCCTCGCGCTTCTACCTGTCGCTCGAGGATCCGCTGATGCGCATCTTCGCCGGTGACCGCGTCAAGGCGATCATGGAGCGCCTGAAGATGCCCGATGGCGAGGCCATCGAGGCGGGCATCGTCACGCGCAGCATCGAGGGCGCGCAGCGCAAGGTCGAAGCGCGCAACTTCGACGTGCGCAAGCAGCTGCTCGAATACGACGACGTCGCCAACGACCAGCGCAAGGTCATCTACCAGCAGCGCAACGAGATCCTCGAATCGACCAACGTCAGCGAGCAGGTCGCCCACCTGCGCCACGGGGCGATGACCGACGTGGTGCGCGCCTATGTGCCGGCCGACAGCGTCGAGGAGCAATGGAACATCCCGGCGCTCGAGGCCGCTCTGCGCGAGGAGTGGCAGCTCGACGTGAACCTGGGGGCCGACATCGAGCACAGCGAGGCGGTGGATGCCGACGACATCGTCGAGCGGGTGATCGCGCAAGCCGACCGCGTCTATGCGGGCAAGGTCGAGCTCGTCGGGGCGGAGCAGTTCGCGGGCTTCGAGCGCGCGGTGCTGCTGCAGTCGATCGACAACCACTGGCGTGAGCACCTCGCCGCGCTCGACTACCTGCGCCAGGGCATCCACCTGCGCGGCTACGCCCAGAAGAACCCGAAGCAGGAATACAAGCGCGAGGCCTTCGAGCTGTTCTCGCAGCTGCTGGACGTCGTGAAGATGGACGTGACGCGGCTGCTGATGACGGTGCACATCCGCAGCAGCGAGGAGGTCGCGCAGGCGGCCGAGGCGATCGAGCAGCAGTCCGAGGCGATCAGCAACGTCACCTACACCCACCCGACCGAGGATGGTGGTGTCGTCAGCGAGTCCGACGCCGCCAGCGAGGTGGCCGCCCGCATGGCCGAGGTGCCGCGCGTCGGTCGCAACGATGCCTGCCCCTGCGGCAGCGGCAAGAAGTACAAGCTTTGCCACGGCCGGCTGGCCTGAACCCGGCCCGGAGACCCCCATGCCCGTGAACCTGGCTGCCCCGAACCCTGCCGAGATCCACCCGGTGCCCGGCGTCGAGATCGGCATCGCGATGGCCGGCGTGCGCAAGGCCAACCGGCGTGACCTGACCGTGTTCACGCTCGCCGAAGGCTCGGCGGTGGCCGGTGTGTTCACCGAGAACCGCTTCTGCGCCGCACCGGTGCAGCTGTGCCGCCGGCACCTGGCCGCCGGCGCCGCGGTGCGCGCGATGGTCGTCAACACCGGCAATGCCAACGCCGGCACCGGGGCCGACGGTCTGGCGCGTGCCGCCTCGACCTGTGCCGCGCTGGCGCGCGAGCTGGGCCTGGCCGCCGAGCAGGTGCTTCCCTTCTCGACCGGCGTGATCATGGAGACGCTGCCGAACGAGCGCATCGAGGCGGCGCTGCCCGCCGCCCTGGCCGACCGGCGGGCGGCGAACTGGGCCGGCGCCGCCGAGGCGATCATGACCACCGATACCGTGCCGAAGGCGGCCTCGCGGCGCGTGACGCTCGGCGGGGCCACGGTGACCGTGACCGGCATCGCCAAGGGGGCCGGGATGATCCGCCCGAACATGGCGACGATGCTCGGCTTCGTCGCCACCGACGCGAAGGTGGCGCCGCGGGCGCTGCAGCAGCTGGTGCGCGAGGCGGCCGACCGGTCCTTCAACCGCATCACCGTCGACGGCGACACCTCGACCAACGACTCCTTCGTGCTGGTCGCGACCGGCCAGGCCGCGCATGCCGAGATCGCCGAGCTCGAGTCGCCCGAGGGCGCGGCGCTGCGCGAGGCGGTGATCGCGGTGTCGCAGCAGCTCGCGCAGGCGATCGTGCGCGACGGCGAGGGCGCGACCAAGTTCATCACCGTGCGCGTCGAGGGCGGCGCCGCCAAGGACGAGTGCCGTCGTGTCGCCTACGCGATCGCGCACTCGCCGCTGGTCAAGACGGCCTTCTTCGCCAGCGACCCGAACCTGGGCCGCATCCTGGCGGCGGTCGGCTACGCCGGCATCGACGACCTCGACCAGGGACTGATCGACCTCTACCTCGATGACGTCCATGTCGCGACGCGGGGCGGGCGCCACCCGGCCTACCAGGAGGCCGACGGCCAGCGCGTGATGAAGCAGGCCGAGATCACCGTGCGCGTCGACCTGCACCGAGGTGCGGCGCGCGCGACGGTGTGGACCTGCGACTTCTCGCACGACTACGTGACGATCAACGCCGACTACCGCAGCTGAGCGGCCGCCCGCGCGCCGCGCGGGCGGCGCCTCGTTGAGCCGGAGCGCGGCTCAATGCGGATCGAAGCGATCGAGCGCGTCGCTGATCAGGCCGTCGACGCCGGCCGCACGCAGGCGCTCGGCCTCGTCCGCCCCGTTGACGGTGTAGGCCAGCACCCGCAGTCCCGCGGCATGGGCGGCGGCGATCGTCGCGGGGGTGATCTGGCTCTGCTCGACGACGACCGCGGCACAGCCGAGCGCCAGCGCCTGCTCGCGCCAGCCCGGGCCCGGCACCTCGAGCAGCAGCGCGCGCGGCAGCGCCGGGGCGGCCGCACGCGCAGCTTGCAGGGCCCCGATCTCGAAGGAGCTCAGCAGCGGCGGCACGGCCGTACCGCGCCAAAGACGCTCCGCCTCGGCGGCCACGACGCGCCCGGTGCGTGCCGCGT
>DATMJX010000110.1:0-3049 GCA_035553715.1 Methylibium sp. | reverse complement strand
CACGCCGAGATGGCGGCGCTGGCCGAGCTGATGGCGCCGCCGGCTGCCGCCGCCCCCGACGCGCCGACGCCGGGCTTCCTGCGCCAGGCCGACCGGGCCGCACGCTGGCAGCGTCCCCGCGTGCGGGCCTCGCTCGCGGTCGCGGCGCTGCTGCTCGTCGGCCTGCTGACGGGCCAGATCGCGATCCAGTTCCGTGACGCCTTCGCGGCGCGCTGGCCCGAGTCGCGCCCGGTGCTCGAGGCGCTGTGCGAGACGATGGGCTGCACGCTCGGCCCGCTGCGCCGCGTCGCGGCGCTCGGCGTCGAGGCCAGCGGCCTGGCGCCGGGCGACGCGCCCGAGCTCTACCGCCTGACGCTGACGCTGCGCAACCGCGACAGCGTCGCGCTGGCCACGCCCTCGGTCGACCTGAGCCTCACCGACCTGCGCGGCGAGCTCATCACGCGCAAGGTGCTGGCCCCGCAGGAGCTGCTGCGCCAGCCGGGCCGGGTGCCGCTCGGCGCCGCACTCGAGGCCGCCTCCGAGACGCCGGTGGAGGTGCACTTCACGGTGCGCGACGCCCGCGTCAGCGGCTACACGGTCGAATTGTTCTATCCCTGAGGAGTCTTCATGCCCGCGCTGATCTGCGGCTCGCTCGCCTTCGACACCATCACCACCTTCCCGGGCCGCTTCGCGCAGCAGATCCTGCCCGAGCAGATCCACATCCTCAACGTCAGCTTCCTGGTGCCGACCCTCAAGCGCGAGTTCGGCGGCTGTGCCGGCAACATCGCCTACACGCTGGCCGCGCTCGGCGGCACGCCGGTCGTGATGGCCGCGCTCGGCGCCGACGGCGACGGCTACCTCGAGCGCCTCGCCGGCTGGGGGCTGGACACCCGCCTGGTCGCGCGCGTCGCCGAGACCTACACCGCGCAGGCGATCATCATCACCGACCAGGACAACAACCAGATCACCGCCTTCCACCCCGGCGCGATGCAGTTCGCCGAGCGCACCGTGGTGCCGGCCGACCGCAAGGACCTGGCGCTGGCGATCGTCGCGCCCGACGGCCGCGACGCGATGCTGCAGCACGCCGCGCAGCTGGCCGCCGCCGGCATCCCCTTCGTCTTCGACCCCGGCCAGGGCCTGCCGATGTTCGACGGCGCCGAGCTGCGGCGCTTCGTCGAGCAGGCCAGCTGGGTCGCGGTCAACGACTACGAGGCCAAGATGCTCAGCGAGCGCACCGGCATGACGATCGAGCAGATGTCGCGCTCGCATCTGCGCGGCATCGTCGTCACGCTCGGCGCGCAGGGCTGCGAGGTCTGGGTGCAGGGTGAGCGCCAGCGCGTGCCCGGCGTCAGCGCCGAGGCGGTGGTCGACCCGACCGGCTGTGGCGACGCCTTCCGCGGCGCGCTGCTCTACGGCCTGGAGCGCGGCTGGGACCTGGCGCGCTGCGCCACGCTCGGCAACCGTGTCGGCGCGCTGAAGATCGCCCACGCCGGCCCGCAGAACCACCGCATCGACCGCGCCGCGCTCGGGCTGGCATAAGCCTCAACTTCCGGCCGCTTCGGCCGATAGCTCCATCGCAAGGCTGCCGAGCGCGACGAATGCACGCGCGCCGGCCGGCCGGGCTTGCTAAGGTGTTGCCGGAACACGCCGGCGGCCCCGACGACCGACCGGATGCTCAGGAGGTGTGCCCATGAATGCGATGACCCTGTTCCTGCTGCTGTGCACCGCCACCGCACTGACGGCGCTGACCTGGTGGGGCGCCGCGTGGTGGTACGGCCGCAAGCTCGCCGACCTGCACGGCAAGCTCGAGAAGACGCGCCAGACCGCGACCCAGGCCGCGACCGCGACGCGCCGCCAGATCAGCCAGCTGCAAAAGGAGCTGGCCGCGCGTGCGCCGCTCGCCAAGGGGGCCGCCGCGCCGCGCCCGGCGCATGACGAGGCGGCCGAGCGGGCCGCGCGCAAGCAGGCGCTGCTGGACGACGACAGCTTCGACAAGACCATCCGCCTGCCCGCGCACGGCTTCGCCGACACGCAGCCGATGATGTGACGGCAGGGGCCGCCGCCGCGGCGGCTCGCCGCACTCAGTAGAGCTTCGGCTCGCCCGGCGGGCGGGTCTTGAAGCGCTTGTGCACCCACAGGTACTGCGCCGGGTTCTCGCGGATGCGCGCCTCGATCCACTGGTTCATCCGCAGCGCGTCGGCCTGCGCGTCGTCGCTCGGCCAGTCGGTCCAGGGCTCGAAGAACCGCACCCGGTAGCCGCGCCCGCCGGGCAGCATCTCGGCCACCACCGGCTGCACCGTCATGCCCAGGGCCCGCGCCATGCGCGAAGGCGCCAGCAGCGTCGCCGCCGGCACGCCGAAGAAGGGCACGAAGGCCGCGTCCTTGCGGCCGAAATCCATGTCGGGCAGGTTGAAAAAGTTGCGCCCCGCCTTGATCGCGCGGATCAGCGGCTTGGCGCCGTCGCGCCGCGAATACAGCTCGACCCGCCCGAAGCGCAGCCGCGCGCGGCGCATGGCCGCGTCGAGCACCGGATTGCTCTGGGTCTGGTAGATCGTGCAGCCAACGCCCCGGGTCCGCAGGTGCAGCGCCACCGGCGCGACATCGAGCGCGAGGAAATGCGGCACCAGCCACATCAACGGGCCGCTGTGCCGGTCGGCCAGATCGACCGGCCCCTCGATATGGATCAGGCGGCTCAGGCGCGACAGCGGGGCGTACCACAGCAGGCTGCGCTCGAGCAGGCTGCGGCCCAGCCACTCGAAGTGATCCCGCGCCAGCGCGCGCCGCGCCGCCTCGTCGAGCTCGGGGAGGCAGAGCTCGAGGTTGCGCAACGCGATGCGGCGACGCGCATGCCCCAGCAGCCACAGCAGCCGCCCGAGCCCGCGGCCCAGCGCCGCCAGCAGCGGCAGCGGCAGCCAGTGCAGCAGCCACAGCAGCACGAGCAAGGCGCGGGTCATGATGCCCCCCTGGTCGCCGCGTCCGCCGACCGCCCCTCCGCGAGGGGTGCGCCCTCCCGGCGCGGCGCCTTGTAGCGGTGGTAGCCCCACAGGTACTGCTCCGGACATTGCAGGAT
>DATMJX010000109.1:0-12657 GCA_035553715.1 Methylibium sp. | reverse complement strand
GGCGCGGCCGGCTCGGTGGCGTCCGCATCGACGGGGTCTTCGGCAGGGGGCTGGAGGGGCTTCATCGGCGGGGGCGTGGGCGGAGGCGGAAGGCGCCACCGGAGGGGCCGGCGCGAAGTTCCAGAGATTTATGAGGAATGTTGCGTATGTGCCTACGGGCCGTCGATTTTTTCTTGTGGGCGCTGGCTACAATCTTTCCGCATTGTAGTGAGCCAAAGCCTGACCGTGAGCGAACCCAAGACCTGGATGTGCCTCATCTGCGGATGGATTTACGACGAGGCCGCGGGCGACCCCGAGCACGGGATTGCGCCGGGCACCGCATGGGCCGCCGTGCCTATGAACTGGACCTGTCCGGAGTGCGGCGCGCGCAAGGAAGATTTCGAGATGGTGCAGATCTGACCACCTCCCTCGCCAGGAGCCGTGCCGGTGAACGATGAGCTGATGCCGCCCGTGACCGCCGCTGCCGAGCCGGCCCCGACCCGGGTGCTCGTCATCGACGACAGCAACACGATCCGGCGCAGTGCCGAGATCTTCCTGAAGCAGGGCGGCTACACGGTCGTGCTGGCCGAGGACGGCTTCGATGCGCTGGCCAAGGTCAACGACCACCAGCCCGACCTGATCTTCTGCGACATCCTGATGCCGCGCCTGGACGGCTACCAGACCTGCGCGATCATCAAGCGCAACCCGAAGTTCGCCGCGGTGCCGGTGATCATGCTGTCGTCCAAGGACGGGCTGTTCGACAAGGCGCGCGGGCGCATGGTCGGCTCGCAGGACTACCTGACCAAGCCCTTCACGAAGGACCAGCTGCTGCAGGCGGTGCAGCAGCACCGTCGCGCGCCCTGAGGCGCCGGGCCGCCGAGAGGACCGTTCATGACGATCGCCAACATCCTGCTGGTCGACGACTCCAAGACCGAGTTGCACTACCTCTCGGACCTGCTGACCAAGCGAGGCTACAAGGTCCGCACCGCCGAGAACGGCGACGAGGCACTGCGCCGGCTCGAGGAAGCCAAGCCCGATTTGATCCTGATGGACGTGGTGATGCCGGGCCAGAACGGCTTCCAGCTGACCCGCGCGATCACCCGCGACCCGCGCTACGCCGACGTGCCGGTGATCATGTGCACCAGCAAGAACCAGGAGACCGACAAGGTCTGGGGCATGCGCCAAGGGGCGCGCGATTACGTGGTCAAGCCGGTCAACGCCGACGAGCTGATCACCAAGATCCGCGCCTTCGACTGAGCGGCCGGCGCGATGGCCCGACGCGAAGCGCTGCGCGAACTGCAAAGCCGGCTGGCCGAGCGGCTGCAGGGCACGCGCGCCCAGACCGAGACGGCCAGCTGGCTGGCGGTCGAGGCGGGCGGGCAGGGGCTGCTGCTGCCGCTCGGCCAGGCCGGCGAGATTTTCTCGCTGACCCCGCTGCTGCCGGTGCCGCACACGCTGGGCTGGTTCCTGGGGGTGGCCAATCTGCGCGGGCGATTGCACGGCGTGGTCGACCTGGCGGCCTTTCTTGGCCTCCGGGGTGCGCGGGTCGAGGCGCCGCGCGAGCAGGCCCGGCTGGTGGCGTTCAACCCTGCGCTCGACTGCAATGCTGCGCTGCTGGTCGACCGGCTGCTCGGGCTGCGGGCGCAAGACCGGATGCGCGTGGTGACCGACGAGCGGGCGCGGCCGGCGTTCGCGACGCAGCGGCGGGTCGACGAGGCCGGCCGCCACTGGCAGGTGCTGGACCTGGCCGCCCTGGCGGCCGACGAGGTGTTCTTGAGGATTGCGCGCTGAGCGCAGCGCACGGCACGCCGGCCGACGCACCGAGCGAGAGGGATTTTCGATGAGCTTCCTGGACAAACTCCGAGGCAAGACCACCCCGCGGCGGACCGACGGCGACCTGCCGTCCGACGGCGCGGCCGATGCGGACTACCCGGTGGCCGACGACTTCGCCATGGGCGATGCGGCGACGCTCGCGCTCGACACGACCCGCCTGCCCGGCGGCGACACGTCGATCATCACCGAGTCGGCGCCCTCGGAGCTGCCGGACTTCGCCGACACGCGCGGCGGCGAGGCTGCGGCGGCAGCGCCGGCGCTCGCGCCGCTGCCGCTGATCGGGCGCATGGCGCCGGCCGACCAGCAGCGCCTGCTCGGCGGCATGCTGTTCTTCGGTCTGGTCGGGCTGGTGTTCGTGACGGTCGCGTCGCTGAACGCCGCCAGCCAGGGGGCGAGCCAGGTGGCGGCCACGGGCGTGGCGCAGATGCAGTCCCAGCGGCTTGCGAAATCGGCCTCGCAGGCGCTGCTGGGCAGCGCCTCGGCCTTCGCCGAGGTCAAGGACAGCGCAACCGTGCTGGCCGCCGCGACGCGCGGCCTGCAATCGGGCAATGACGAGCTGAGCCCGGCGCCGCCCGGCGTGCAGGGCGTGCTCGAGCCGGTGATGCCGCTGGTCGACCGTGCCGAGAAGAACGCCAACGCCATCCTCGCGCAGCAGGCGACGCTGACGCAGATCGGCAAGGCCCTGCGTGACATCAACCGCCAGTCGGCCGAGCTGCTCGAGGTCGCCGAGACCGCGCTGTCGCTGAAGCTGGCGCAGGATGCCCCGGCCACCGAGCTCGCCGCGATGGGCCAGATCGTGATGCTGACGCAGCGCATCGGCAAGTCGGCCAATGAGTTCCTCACCATCGAGGGCGTGTCGCCCGAGGCGGTGTTCCTGCTCGGCAAGGACCTGAACACCTTCCGCGAGCTGGCCCAGGGCCTGCTCGACGGCAGCAGCGACCTGCGCCTGTCCGGCAGCCGCGATGCCGCGACGCGCGAGCACCTGCAGACGCTGCTGGGCCGCTACGAGAAGACGCGCGCCGAGGCCACCGGCATCCTCGCCAACCTCCAGGGCCTGGTGCAGGCACGCGAGGCGCAGTCGCAGATCGTCGCCGACAGCGAGAAGCTGCGCACCGGCCTGCAGGAGGTGCAGGCCGCGCTGCAGTCGCTGTCCGGCCTCGGCATCGGCCTGCTCCTGCTCGGGGGCGTCGCGGTGCTGCTGGTGGCCGGGGGGGCGCTCGGCCTGTTCCTGCAGTACGTGCAGGACCAGCGCCAGCGCGCGGTGCTGGCCGACAGCCAGCGCGAGGAGGCCGAACGGCTCGAGCAGGAGGCCAAGCGCGTCAACGACGCCAACCAGGCGGCGATCCTGCGGCTGATGAACGAGCTGCAGACGGTTGCCGAGGGCGACCTGACCCAGCAGGCCACGGTGACCGAGGACATCACCGGTGCGATCGCCGACTCGGTCAACTACACCGTCGAGGAGCTGCGCACGCTGGTGTCGCAGGTGACCGGCACGGTGACGCGCGTGACCGAGACGACCCAGCAGGTCGAGAACACCTCGACCGAGCTGCTGGCCGCCTCCGACGAGCAGCTGCGCGAGATCCGCGAGACCGGCGAGTCGGTGCTGCAGATGGCCGGGCGCATCAACGGCGTGTCGACCCAGGCGACGCAGTCGGCCCAGGTGGCGCGCCAGTCGCTGGTGGCCGCCGAGTCCGGCCTGCAGGCGGTGCAGAACGCGATCGGCGGCATGAACCAGCTGCGCGACCAGATCCAGGACACCTCCAAGCGCATCAAGCGCCTGGGCGAGTCCTCGCAGGAGATCGGCGAGATCACCGAGCTGATCTCCGACATCACCGAGCAGACCAACGTGCTGGCGCTCAACGCCGCCATCCAGGCGGCCTCGGCCGGCGAGGCGGGGCGCGGCTTCTCGGTCGTGGCCGAGGAGGTGCAGCGGCTGGCCGAACGCTCGGCCGACGCGACCAAGCAGATCGCCGCGCTGGTGAAGGCGATCCAGACCGACACCCAGGATGCGGTGGCCGCGATGGAGCGCTCGACCCAGGGCGTGGTCGAGGGCGCACGCCTGTCCGACAACGCCGGCACCGCGCTGGGCGAGATCGACCGCGTGTCGCGCCAGCTCGCCGAGCTGATCGAACAGATCTCGACCGAGACCTCGCGCGAGGCGCGTTCCGCCAACGTCGTCGCCTCGAACATCCAGCACATCTTCGCGGTGACCGAGCAGACCGGCGAGGGCACGCGCTCGACCGCGACGCTGGTGCGCGAGCTGTCCCGCAGCGCCGAGGAGCTCAAGGCCTCGGTCGCACGTTTCAAGATTGCCTGACCTCGCCGCGCGCCAGGGCCCCGGATGGACGCCACGTACGACACCCTCGACGATGTCAGCGCCCTGGCCTGGGTGCAGGACGAACTGCGCAAGTCGCTCGACGCCGCGCACAAGGCGCTGCGGCGCACGCTGAAGGACACCGAGTCGACCTACGACTCGGACCTCGACGACACCGACCCGGCGCAGCTGCGCATCGCGCGCCAGCACCTGCACCAGGGCGTCGGCGTGCTCGAGCTGGTCGGTCTGCCGGCCGGCGCCGCGCTGCTGCGCGGCAGCGAGGCGGTGGTGCAGCGCTACATCAGCAAGCCGCACAAGCTCGAGACCCCGACGGTCGACGCGATCGAGCGCGCGTCGTTCGCGCTGCTCGACTTCCTCGCGCGGCGGCTGGCCGGCAAGCCGGTGTCGCCGGTCGCGCTGTTCCCGCAGTACAGCGCGGTCCAGGCGCTTGCCGGTGCCGAGCGCGTGCACCCGGCCGACCTGTGGCCGCGCGATTGGCAGTGGCACGCGATCGAGCCTGATGCCGACGCCGCGCCGCGCGGCGCCGACGCGCTGGTGACCGCCGAGTTCGAGTCGCAGGCGCTGGTGCTGATGCGCAACCCGGCGGCGGCGGTGCTGCGCCGCCTCTCCGAGCTCAGCGCCGGCCTGGCCGCCGGGGCGGGCCACCCGCACACGGCGACGCTGTGGCGGCTCGCCGCCGGCTTCTTCGAGGCCCAGGCCGAAGGGCTGCTGACGCCCGACGTCTACAGCAAGCGCATCAACTCGCGCCTGCTGGCCCAGCTGCGCAGCCAGCAGAAGGATCCGGCCGCCGCCGGCGAGCGGCTGGCCCAGGACCTGACCTTCTTCTGCGTGCAGGCGCGCGAGCCCGCCGCCGGCACCGCGCCGCGGCTGGCGGCCGTGCGGCGCGCCTACCCGCCGGAACGCGATCCGCTGCCGGCCGACTACCACGAGGTCGTGCTGGGCCGCTACGACCCGGCCTGGGTCACGCAGGCGCGCAAGCGTGTCGCGAGTGCCCGCGACAGCTGGTCGGCCGTGGCCGGGGGCGAGTTGCACCGCCTGTCCGGGCTGAACGAGCAGTTCACGCTGGTGGCCGAGTCGTTGCGCCGGCTGGTGCCGGGCGGCGACGGCCTCGGCGACGTGCTGACACGGGTCGCCGCGGCAGTGGTGCAGTCGGCCGCGGCGCCGGAGCCGGCGCTGGCGATGGAGGTCGCGACCAGCGTGCTCTACCTCGAGGCCGCCCTCGAGGACGGGGCCTTCGACCAGCCGGGCCAGGCGGAGCGCGTCAAGCGGCTCGCCCAGCGCATCGAGGCGGTGCGGGCGGGCGCGGCGCCCGAGGCGCTCGAGCCCTGGATGGAGGAGCTCTACCGTCGCGTGTCCGATCGCCAGACCCTGGGCAGCGTGGTGCACGAGCTGCGGGGTGCGCTGTCCGAATCCGAGAAGCTGATCGACCAGTTCTTCCGCGCGCCGGCCGATCCGTCGGTGCTGATCCCGGTGCCGGGGCAGCTGCAGGCGATGCGTGGCGTGCTGTCGGTGCTCGGTCTGGAGCAGGCGACGCAGGCGGTGCTGCGCATGCGCGAGGATGTCGATGCGCTGATCGCGGCCGGCGCGCAGGCCGAGCAGCAGTTGACGCTGTTCGACCGGCTGGCCGGCAACCTCAGCGCGCTGAGCTTCCTGATCGACCTGCTGGGCGTGCAGCCGCAGGTCGTCAAGGCCATGTTCCGCTTCGACCCGGCCGGCGGCCTGCTGCGGTCGGTGCTCGGCCAGCCGAGCGCGCGCGGCGGCGCGGCGGCGCAGATCGATCTCGGGCAGTCCGAGGCGGACGATTTCCAGGCAACCGCGATCGAGGCGGTCGCGCTCGACGAGCCGGCGCCCCTGGCGGAGCCCTCGTCGCCGATGCCGCTGATCTCGCTGAGCCCGCCGCCGGCGGCGCCAGCGCCGGCCGCCGCGGCGAGCGGGCTCGAGGACGATGCCGAGATGCGCGAGATCTTCCTCGAGGAAGCGCGCGAGGTGATCGACACCGCGCGCGGCGCACTCGCCGCGCTGCGCGACAGCCCGGCCGACGTCGAGCAGCTCACCACCGTGCGGCGCGCCTTCCACACCCTCAAGGGCAGCTCGCGGATGGTCGGCCTGACCGAGTTCGGCGAGGCGGCCTGGGCCTTCGAGCAGCTCTACAACGCCTGGCTGGCAAGCCAGCGCCCGGCCGACGGGGACCTGCTGCAGGTCAGCGAGGACGCGCTCGGCCATCTCGAGCAATGGACCGCGGCGATCGCCGCCGGGGACCAGGGCGACCGCCACGGCGCGACCGCGCGCCGTGTCGCCGATGCGCTGCGGCTCGACGGACGGCGCATCGGCTTCGACGACGAGGCCGCTGCCGCGCCGGCACTGCCGCCGCTGTCGCTGCTGCTGCCGCCGGCCAGCGACCTGGACCTGGTCGCACCGGCGCCGGTCGCCGAACCCGCGGCGGTCGAGCCGCCGCCGACCCCGATCGAGGAGACGCCGGCCTTCCCGGGCATGGACTTCAGCTTCGATCTCGGCGAGCTGGTCGAGCCGCAGGCGCCGCCCGAACCCTCGGCTGCGCCCGCGCCCGCGCTCGAGCTGCCACACGAGGCGGCCGACGCGATCCCGCCCGGCCCGGCGATCACGCTGAGCTTTGATCTCGCCGAGCCTGCGGTACAGCCCGAGCCGACCGGTGAGCCGCAGACGCTGCCCGAGCCCGTCCCGTTGGCGGCCCCCGAGGTCGTCGAGCGGTTGACGGGCTACGAGGTCGATCACGGCTACGAGATCGCGCCGACCTCGCCCGCGCCGCTCGACGAGGGCACGGTGTCGCCGGCGCTCGAGGACGCGCAGATCACCTCGGTCCAGTTCGACATCCCGGCCGAGACCCAGCCATCGATCGACGATGCGCCGGCCGTGTTCGAGCCGCTGCAGCCCTCGGTGCCGGTCGCCGAGGGCTTCGGCGAGCCGCTCGCCGACGAGGCGGCGCCGGATGCGGGCGTGATCGAAGGCGCCTGGTCCGGCCCGGCCGGAGACGGCGAGGCCATCGTCGAGGCGCTGCAGCCCTCGCAGCCGGCGTCCCTGGATGCCCTGGCCGAGATGCCGCCGCCGGCGGCCGTCGAGCCTGAGCCTGAGCCTGAGCCTGAGCCTGAGCCTGAGCCTGAGCCTGAGGCGCCGGCCGACAGCGAGCAGGTCAAGGTTGTCGGGCCGCTGCGCATCGCGATCCCGCTGTTCAACATCTACCTCAACGAGGCCGACGAGCTGTCGCGCCGGCTCGCCACCGAGCTGTCGGAGTGGGCGCTGGAGCTGCAGCGCCCGGTCGGCGAGAGCACGATCGCGCTGGCGCATTCGCTGGCGGGCAGCTCGGCCACCGTGGGCTTTGCCGACCTCTCCGCGCTGGCCCGCCAGCTCGAGCATGTGCTCGAGCATTCGCAGATGCTGGGGCAGGGCAGCCGCGAGGACGCCCAGGTCTTCGTCGAGGTGGCCGAGGAGGTGCGGCGGCTGCTGCACCAGTTCGCCGCCGGTTTCCTGAAGTCGCCGCCCGAGGAGCTCGGGGTGCGGTTGCACGAGCAGGGCGTCGACATCGGGCGGCGCCTCGAGGAGGCCCAGCGCGCGGCCGCGCTGGCGAGCGAGTCCGGGCCGCAGACGCTGGCTGAGGCTGAGGCTGAGGCTGAGGCTGAGGCTGAGGCGGCCGGGCCTGCCGTGCCGGCGGCTGGCATCGCGGCGCTGGCGCCCGCGGTGGTCCTCGAGCCAGGCCATGGCGATCCTGGGCCGGCGGAGCCGAGCGAGGGCTCCGAGGTCATGGGGGCGGTGGCGCGGGGATCCGCCCCGGAGGAGGAGCCCGCTGCCCCCGAGCCGGCGGGAGGAGGCTCGGCGGCGCCGGCGGCCGCTCCCGCGGCCGTTGCCGTGCCGGAGCGGCTCACCATCACGCTGTCGCCACCACCGGTGGCACGGCCGCTGCCGGCGCGCCGACTTGCGCCCTCGCGCCGTGGGGCGCCGCGCATGGCCACGGTGGCACCAAGGTCTCCCGAGCCGCCGGCCCTCGCATTGGGGCTGGAGGCGGTGCGTGCCGTCCCGACCCTGTCCGAGCCGCTGCTCGGCGAGCTGCCTTCGCGCATCCGGCCGGTCTTCGTCGCGGATGCCGCCACGCTCGATGCCCTGCCGACGGCCGATGATGCCGATGCCAGCGAGGAGAGCCGACTGCTCGGCGAGGTGCGGGGGCTGCTGATCGGCACGCTGCTGGTCGATGCGCCGGTCAGCAGCTCGCTGACCGCCTTGCGCGTGCACCGTGCGCGGGATCGCGAGTCGCCGGTGCGGCTGGTGTGGGAGGTCGAGCGCAGCCTCGTGCGCGCGCGCCGCCCGCGCGAGGCGCAGGCGCGGCTGGGCCGCGCGCGCGAGCTGCTCGGGCTGGGCAACACCGTCGTCCATGAACATACGCTGCCGGGCCATCCGGGCGGTGATTGAGCAGCGGCATGACGCTGCTCGCGATCGACATCGGCAACACGCGCCTGAAGTGGGCGCAGTACGCGTCGCTGCAGCTGGGCCGCGAGCCGATCGCCCATGGCGCGGCCTTCCTCGAGACCATCGACCGTCTGATCGAGCCCGGTGGCGACTGGGCCGGCCTCGCGGCGCCGACGGCGATGCTCGGCTGCTGCGTTGCCGGCGACTCGGTGCGCCACCGCGTCGAGGAGCAGCTCGAGCTGTGGGACGTGAGCCCGCGCTGGGTGGTGTCCAGTGCGGTCGAGGCCGGTGTCGTCAACGGCTATGACCACCCGACGCGGCTGGGCAGCGACCGCTGGGTCGCGGTGATCGGCGCGCGCGCGCGCATGCTGGCCGCCGGGCGTCACGAGCCGGTGCTGGTGGTGATGGTCGGCACCGCGGTCACGGTCGATGCGGTCGACGCCGACGGACGCTTCCTCGGCGGGCTGATCCTGCCGGGCCACGGCATCATGCTCAAGGCGCTCGAGGCCGGCACAGCCGGCCTGCGCGTGCCCACCGGCGAGGTCCGCACCTTCCCGACCAACACCAGCGATGCGCTGACCAGCGGCGGCACCTATGCGATCACCGGGGCGATCGAGCGCATGCACCGCCAGCTGCAGCAGCACTGCGGCCGCGTGCCGCACTGCTTCATCACCGGGGGCGCGGGCTGGAAGGTCGCGCCGGCGCTGGCGATCGGCTACGAGCTGGTCGAGTCGCTGATCTTCGACGGGCTGCTGACCATCGCCGCCGCCCGTGGCCTGCGCAGCGGCGCGGGCTGAGCCGGACTTGCCCCGCGTCGGCCCGGTGCCCCCCCTGGGGGACAGACCGCCGCGGTCTCCCCGAGGGGGCCTCTCGTCAGAGGATGAAGCGCGACAGGTCCTCGTCGACGGCGAGGGCCGCCAGCTTGCCGTCCACGTAGGCGGCGTCGATCACGATGCTCTGGCCGGCACGGTTCGGCGCGTCGAAGCTGACCTCGTCGAGCAGCCGCTCCATCACCGTCGCGAGGCGGCGCGCGCCGATGTTCTCGGTGCGCTCGTTGACCTCGCAGGCGATCTGCGCGAGCCGGCGGATGCCCTCCGGCTGGAAGTCCAGCGTCACGCCCTCGGTCGCGAGCAGCGCCGCGTACTGGCGCGTCAGGCTGGCCTGGGTCTGGGTCAGGATCGCCTCGAACTCGGGCACGCCCAGCGAGCCGAGCTCGACGCGGATCGGGAAGCGGCCCTGCAGCTCGGGG
This sequence comes from Methylibium sp., assembly GCA_035553715.1. Taxonomy (GTDB): domain Bacteria; phylum Pseudomonadota; class Gammaproteobacteria; order Burkholderiales; family Burkholderiaceae_C; genus Methylibium. The sequence continues at coordinate 2,827 of DATMJX010000109.1, read as the reverse complement.
ATCAGGTCGCTGGGCTTGCTGAGGTGGAAGGCGCCCGAGGCGATGAACAGCATGTGGTCGGTCTTGACCATGCCGTACTTGGTGCTCACCGTCGTGCCCTCGACCAGTGGCAGCAGGTCGCGCTGCACGCCCTGGCGCGATACCTCGGCAACGCCGCTACCGCCGTCGCTGCGCGAGGTGACCTTGTCGATCTCGTCGATGAAGACGATGCCGTTCTGCTCGGCCGCGGCGAGCGCGCGCGTCTTGATCTCCTCCTCGTTGACGAGCTTGGCGGCCTCCTCGTCGACCAGCAGCCTGCGCGCCTCGGCGATCTTGAGCTTGCGGTTGCGCCGCCGCCCCTGGCCGATGCCGGCCAGCATGCCACGCAGCTGCGAGGCCATCTCCTCCATGCCGGGCGGGGTCATCAGCTCGACGCCCATGCGCGGCTCGGTCAGTTCGAGCTCGATCTCCTTGTCGTCGAGCTGGCCTTCGCGCAGGCGCTTGCGGAAGGTCTGGCGCGCCGCGCTGTCCGCCGGGGCCGGCGCGGGCATGCCGAACCCCGCGCCTTGCGAGGGCGGTGGCACCAGCGCGTCGAGGATGCGTTCCTCGGCCGCGTCCTCGGCACGCGTGCGGTGGGCGCGCATCGCGGTCTCGCGGGTCTGCTTGACCGCGACTTCAATCAGGTCGCGCACGATCGAGTCGACGTCCTTGCCGACATAGCCGACCTCGGTGAACTTGGTCGCCTCGACCTTGATGAAGGGCGCGTCGGCCAGCTTCGCGAGGCGGCGCGCGATCTCGGTCTTGCCGACCCCGGTCGGCCCGATCATCAGGATGTTCTTCGGCGTGATCTCGGCGCGCAGCTTGTCGTCGACCTGCTGGCGGCGCCAGCGGTTGCGCAGCGCGATCGCGACGGCGCGCTTGGCGTCGTGCTGGCCGACGATGTGGCGGTCGAGCTCGGAGACGATTTCTTTGGGAGTCATGCTCATTCCAGCACCTCGATGGTGTGGTGCTGGTTCGTGTAGATGCACAGGTCGCCGGCGATCTCGAGCGACTTCTTGACGATGTCCTGCGCGCTCAGCGTCGTGTGCTCGTAGAGCGCGCGCGCGGCGGCCTGCGCGAAGGCACCGCCCGAGCCGATCGCGACGATGCCGTGCTCGGGCTCGAGCACGTCGCCATTGCCGGTGATGATCAGCGAGCAGTCGCGGTCGGCCACCGCGAGCATGGCCTCGAGGCGGCGCAGCACGCGGTCGGTGCGCCAGTCCTTCGTCAGCTCGATCGCGGCGCGCGCGAGCTGCCCCTGGTGCTTCTCGAGCTTGGCCTCGAAGCGCTCGAACAGCGTGAAGGCATCGGCGGTCGCGCCGGCGAAGCCCGCCAGCACCTGGTCGCGGTGGAGCTTGCGCACCTTGCGGGCACTGCCCTTGACGACGATGTTGCCGAGCGTGACCTGGCCGTCGCCGCCGATCGCGACCTCGCGGCCGCGCCGCACGCTGACGATGGTCGTGCCGTGGTAGCTGTCCATGATGGGAACTCTCTCGGATCGGAACGGGCGTGCCGACGGCTCGCCCGCGGGCTCAGACGTTGCGGACCTTGATCCGCGCGTGCTCGTTGATGCCCATGGCGTTGAAGAACAGCCCGATCAGCCGATGGGCGTCCTCGAAGTGGACCAGCCGGTTCTCGCTGCGGCGCTGAAGCACCCAGTTCAGCAGGTCGCCGGCGGCGACGAAATCCATGCGGATCAGGCGTGCGCAGTTGACATTCACCACGCCGGCGACACCGAGCCTGGACTCGAGCTGCTCCAGCACCTTGCCGATGTCGCCGACCAGCTGGCCCGAGAGCTCGACCGCCGCGGTGCGCACGCCGGCCTCCTCGACCATCTGAGACTCGGCGAACCCGGTGGAGACGTCGGTGATCATCGAGCGCGATGCCACCGTCTGGCCGCCCGCGTCGGCCATCTTGACCGTGCACAGCGTCTTTTCCCACGACGGTGGCGAGACCTCGTAGGTGACGCAGTAGTCGATTGCGACCTCGTCGAACTGGTCCGGGCGGTTCGCGAGCCGCAGCGCCTCGAGGCGCAGCAGCCAGTGCACCGGGTCGGCGTCGCGCACGCCGGTGGGCGCGGCCTCGGTCAGCACCGTCATCAGCTGCTCGAAGCCGATCCAGCGCATCTCGAGCTTCTGCGTGGCCCAGTGGCGCAGCAGCTGGGCGAGCTGGCTGCTCGCCTCGGCGTCGATCGACTGCATCGGCGACCAGTCCAGCACCCAGGGCAGTGGCATCTGCAGCGTCTTGGCGCGCAGCGTCATCACGCAGTCGATGTCGAGCCGCGCCGGCGCGACCCAGCCGATCGTGCCGTTGCTGCGCAGCGCCGAGGGCGCCTTGGTGGCGGCCTGCAGCGAAGCCTCCTTCGCGACCAGCTGCGGGATCGAGAACCACTGCGGCGGCGACCAGCCGAAGCGCTGCACGTAGTCGAGCGCGAGGTTCTCGAAGGGCTGCTGCTGCCCGGTGGCGCGGTAGAGGTCGAACAGCACCAGCCAGGTCTCGGCATGGTTGGCGCGGTCACCCTGCGGGGCGATCAGCTCGCCGATCGAGCGCTCGCAGGCCTCGAACTCGGCGTTGGCGAACGAGATCACCGCCTCGTCCAGCACCGGGTCGTGCGCGATCTCGTTGACCTCGACGGCGAAAGGGTCGTTGAAGTCGGTGCTGCCGGGCCGCGCCAGCGGCCTGGCCGCCACGGCCGGGGGCGCTGCGACGGCCGGCGCGGGAGCGAGGGGGGCCGCCACGGTGATGGGGGCCGCGGCAGGCGCCGGCTCGGCGTCCCACAGCAGGCCGGGGCGGGTGGCGGCGCGCGGCG
>DATMJX010000108.1:0-6820 GCA_035553715.1 Methylibium sp. | reverse complement strand
GCCGTCCCCGCACCGGCGCCCGCGCCGGCGGCGCGGCCACCTGCCGCCGCTCCGGCGTTGCCGGCGGCCGAGCGCCCGCGCTCGATGGACGAGCTGCGCCAGCATGCGGCGCGCCGCATCGTCGCCGCCAACCCCGACCTGACCTATGCCGGTGTGCCGCAGAACGTGCTGCTGGCGGTCCCGGTGCTCGAAGTCGAGCTGCACGCCGACGGCAGCATCCGCCGCATCGAGGTGCTGCGCCATCCGCGCCAGGCGCGCGATACCACCCAGATCGCGATCGATGCGGTCAGGCGCGCCGCGCCCTTCGGCGACGTCTCGCGGCTGCCCAGACCCTGGACCTTTACCGAGACCTTCCTGTTCAATGACGATCGCCGTTTCAAGCCGCGTACGCTGAACTGACCCGCGGGCGGTCAGGTTCGGCACAATCGGCCGATGTTCCTGACCGTCCCGACCCTGCTGACCTGGGCGCGCATCGTCGCGATCCCGCTGATCGTCGGCATCTTCTATGTCGATCTGCCGACGCCGGTGCAGAACCTGTCGGCGACGGTGCTGTTCGTGCTGTTCGCGCTGACCGACTGGGCCGATGGCTGGCTCGCGCGGCGGCTGAACCAGACCTCATCCTTCGGCGCCTTCCTCGACCCGGTGGCCGACAAGTTCCTCGTCTGTGCCGCGCTGCTGGTGCTGGTGCACCTGAACCGGCTGCATGCGCTGCTGGCACTGGTGATCATCGGCCGCGAGATCGCGATCTCGGCCTTGCGCGAGTGGATGGCGCAGATCGGTGCCTCGCGCAGCGTCGCAGTGCACATGCTCGGCAAGCTCAAGACCATGGTGCAGATGATCGCGATCCCCTTCCTGCTGTACGACGGGCGGCTGTTCGACCTGATCGACACGCGTGTCTGGGGCACGGTGCTGATCGTCGTGGCGGCGGCACTGACGATCTGGTCGATGGTCTATTACCTGCAGAAGGCGCTGCCGGAGATACGCGCGAAGGCGCGCTGATGGCGGCCGCGGGCGAGCGGGCGGCGTTGCTGGGCGCGATGCCGGTGGTGTTCGTGCTCATCTGGAGCACCGGTTTCATCGTGGCGCGCTACGGCATGCCGCATGCGCCGCCGATGAGCTTCCTCGTGCTGCGCTATGTGCTGTCGATCGCCTGCTTCGGACTGTGGGTGGCCTTGGCGGGGGCGCGGTGGCCGCGCGGCATGGCGCAGTGGCGTCACCTGGCCGTGACCGGCATGCTGATGCATGGCGGCTACCTCGGCGGCGTCTGGGCCGCGGTGAAGGGCGGGCTGGGCGCCGGCGCGGTGGCCCTGATCGTCGGGCTGCAGCCGATGCTGACCGCGTTGTGGGTCAGCGGCGCGTCGACGTCGGGCGAGCGGGTTTCGGTGCGCCAGTGGGCCGGACTGGCGCTCGGTTTCGCGGGCCTGGTGCTGGTGGTCGGCCCCAAGCTGGGCGAGGAGATCGGTGCGGTGCCGCTCGCACTGGCGGTCGCCGCGCTGCTCAGCATCACCGTCGGCACGCTCTACCAGAAGCAGCATCTCGAGCCCTGCGATGTGCGCACCGCGAGCGTCGTCCAGCTGCTCGCGGCGCTGGCGGTGACGGCGCCGCTCGCGCTGCTCGAGACCGAGCCGATCGACTGGCAGCCGTCGCTGATCGGGGCGCTGGCCTGGTCGGTACTGGGGCTCACGCTCGGCGCGGCATCGCTGCTGTACCTGCTGATCCAGCGGGGCGCCGCCACCGCCGTGACCAGCCTGCTCTACCTCGTGCCGCCGTGCACCGCGGCCATGGCGTGGCTGCTGTTTGGCGAGCCGCTGCCGCCGGCGGTGCTGCTCGGTTTCGCGATCACGGCGGCGGGCGTCGGACTGGTCGTGCGTGGTGCGACGACGGGGGTGAGCTCGTCATGACGTGAGCAAGTCGCACCGGGCGCTGCCGTGTCGCCGCGTGCGCGCCGATGCGCGCGGCCCCGCGCATAGAATCCCGGCTCGCGCTTGACACCTTGCGGCCCCACCGCTGTAATCATTTCGCCCCGTTGCCGCCCGCGCAGCGCGTCCCACCGGGTCCCGGCCCGCACCATCCGAACAGCCAGAGACACCTTGCAGAGGGGTACTTTTGTGAACAAGACCGAACTGATCGAACACATCGCCAAGCAGGCCGACATCTCGAAGGCGGCTGCTTCCCGCGCCCTCGAAGCTGTGATCGGCGGCGTGCGCACGACGCTGAAGAAGGGCGGCACCGTGTCGATCGTCGGCTTCGGTACGTTCGCGGTGACCAAGCGAGCGGGGCGCACCGGCCGCAACCCGCGCACCGGCGAGTCGATCAAGATCAAGTCGGCCAAGGTGCCGAAGTTCCGTCCGGGCAAGGCGCTGAAGGACGCGCTCAACTGACCGGCACGCGGTGCGTGCGGGTGCTTAGCTCAGTTGGTAGAGCGGCGCCCTTACAAGGCGTAGGTCGGGGGTTCGAGCCCCTCAGCACCCACCATCCCGACGCGCGCAGGCCGCTCCCCTAGAATCGAGGCACCGTTCGGCACGCAGGCGCGTGCCGGGCCCCAGCCCCAGACAAAGGCGAACTCCGGTTCGCCTTTGTCACATGTGGGCGCAACCGCTTCCGAGGTTCCACGATGTTCGAGTTCGTCCGCAAGCACACCCGCATCATGCAGTTCGTGCTGCTGCTGCTGATCTTCCCCGCGTTCGTGTTTTTCGGCATCGAGGGCTACAGCTCCTTCAACGCCGGGAGCACCAGCGTGGCCAAGGTCGCGGGCCAGTCGATCACGCAGGCCGAGTGGGACGGTGCCCACCGTGTCTACGCCGAACGCCTGCGCGCGAAGCAGCCGAACATCGATGCCGCGCTGCTCGACAGCCCGGCCGCGAAACAGGAGTCGCTCGAGGAGCTGGTGCGTGAACGCGTGCTGCTGACCGCGGCCCAGAAGCTGCATCTCGAAGCCACCGACGCGCGGCTCAAGCGCCTGTTCGCGAGCGACCCGGAGTTCGCCTTCCTGCGCACGCCCGACGGCGCCCTGAACAAGGAAATCCTGATCTCCCGCGGCCTGAGCCCGCAGCAGTTCGAGCTCAAGCTGCGCCAGGACGTCTCGATGCGACAGGTGCTCGAGGGCGTCAGCGCAAGCGCGGTCGGCACTGCGAAGGCCGCAGGCGTCGCCCTCGATGCGCTGCTGCAGCAGCGCGAGGTGCGGGTGGTGCGCTTTGAGGCCAAGAACTATGCCGACAAGGTCAAGCCGACCGAGGCCGAGGTGGAGGCCTATTACAAGGATCCGAAGCTCGGTGCTGCCTTCGAGCTGCCCGAGCGCATCGCGATCGAGTACGTTGTGCTCGACATCGATGCCCTGAAGGCCGGCATCACCGTCAACGAGGACGAGATGCGGCAGTTCTACGACCAGAACGCGTCGCGCTTCGGCACGCCGGAGGAGCGTCGCGCGAGCCACATCCTCGTCAAGGCCGAGGCGGGGGCGAATGCGGCGGATCGCGGCAAGGCGCGCGCCAAGGCCGAGGCGCTGCTGGCTGATCTGAAGAAGGATCCGTCCAGGTTCGCCGCGCTCGCCAAGGCGAACTCGGACGACCCCGGGTCGGCGGCCAAGGGCGGCGACCTCGACTTCTTTGGCCGGGGCGCCATGGTCAAGCCCTTCGAGGAGGCGGCCTTCGCGCTGAAGGCCGGCGAGCTCAGCGGGATCGTCGAGTCGGAGTTCGGCTTCCACATCATCCAGCTCACCGCGGTGCGCGGTGGCGAGCGCAAGTCCTTCGAGGCGGCGCGCGCTGATATCGAGGCCGAGATCAAGCAGCAGATGGCGCAGCGCAAGTTCGCCGAGGCCGCTGAGACCTTCACCAACACCGTGTACGAGCAAAGCGACAGCCTCCAGCCGGTGGCCGACAAGCTGAATCTGCCGATCAAGACCGCCAAGGCCCTGACGCGCACGCCGGAGCAGGGCGCGCAGGGACCGCTCGCCAGTGCGAAGCTCCTCGGCGCGCTGTTCTCGAACGAGGTACTGCGCGACAAGCGCAACACCGAGGCGATCGAGATCGGTGCCAACCAGCTCGCCGCCGCACGCGTGACCGAGCACGCCCCGGCGCGCAAGCTGCCGCTCGAGGAGGTCAAGGAAGCGGTGCGGTTGAAGGTCATCGCTCAGCAGGCCGCCCAGCTTGCGCGCAAGGATGCCGAGGGCAAGATGGCGCAGTGGCGCGCCGGCACAGCGCCGGTGGATGGCACGCTCGAGGAGCCGATGCGGGTGTCGCGCACGGCGGGACAGATCTACCCTGCCGAGCTGATCGACGCCGTCATGAAGGCACCGCCGTCGCCGCTGCCTTCGTGGACCGGGGTCGACTTCGGCGAGCAGGGGTATGCCGTGGTGCGGATCGACAGGCTGCTGCCACGCGATCCTGCCGCCGGCGACGCCGCGCAGATGCAAGGACAGTACGGTCAGGCCTGGGGGGCCGCCGAGGCCGATGCCTACTACCGAGCGCTGCGCGAGCGCTACAAGGTCAAGGTCACCGGCGTTGCCAAACCCGAGGCGTCCGCGACGCCCTGATCCTGGGCGGTCCGCTATAATGAGCGGCTCTGTGGTGGCTGTAGCTCAGTTGGTAGAGTCCCAGATTGTGATTCTGGTCGTCGTGGGTTCGAGTCCCATCAGCCACCCCAAAATTTCCCTTTGAAATCAACATGTTAGGCCTGATAAGGCCTTTCGTGGGATAAATCTGGGATAAATCCGTAGTTGAACGTGCCCCGAGGCGACGCCTCCGAGAGGCCCTTCGAGCCCTACGAAGCGCGCCGAGAACATGTCTCGCGCGAAGCCTGATCCGCGCGGCTAAGACTTCTCGAACCGAGGCAAGTCGGATGGCCGGATCGATCACTTCGGGTCGGGCCTGTGGCTCCGATGCGGGCAGTTCGGCGCCCATGATTCCAGTCGTTGGGTCGGCACCTTCGCATCGGCGGATGGAACCCGCCCGCGACGCGCTGCGCGGGCACGCAGGCCGACATCCTGCGGCGCGGCCCTCAGATGTATGGACAAATGACATACAATGTTGGCATCGAGAACGCAGTACACGAAAGGCATCTCATGGCCTACACCCAAGAGCCCGTCACGATCAGCATCCGTGCCAAGGCAAGGCAGCGCGACCTGATCGACCAGGCCGCCGAGCGCCTGGGACGCAGCCGCTCGGACTTCATGCTCGAAGCCGCCTGCAGGCAGGCTGAGGACGTGCTGCTCGACCAGACCTACTTCGCGCTCGACGCGAAGAGTTTCGGCGCCTTCCAGGCCATGCTCGACAAGCCGCCGGCGCCCACCGACCGCCTGCGCCGCACCCTCGGCGCTCGCGCACCTTGGGAGTCGAGCACGGCAAAGCCGTCAGCCACAGGGAAGGCTGCCGGCCGACGCGTGAAGTGACGCTGCCGATGCTGTCGGCGCCGCAGCCGCTGAGCGACGAGCACCATCTCGCCGACTTCGACAGCGGAGAGCCTTCGCTGGACGACTGGCTGCGGCGCCGCGCGGCCAAGAACCAGGCCAATGGCTCGTCCCGCACCTATGTCGTGTGCGAGGGCGATCGCGTGATCGGCTACTACTGCCTGGCCGCCGGCGCCGTCGGCCACGCCGAAGCGCCGTCCACGATGAGGCGCAACCGGCCCGACCCGCTTCCAGTGCTCGTGCTCGGGCGCCTGGCCATCCACAAGAGCCACCACCAGCAGGGCATCGGCACGGCGCTGCTCAACGACGCCATCCGGCGCGCGATCCAGGCCGCCGACATCGCCGGCGTCACCGCGCTGCTGGTGCATGCGCTGTCGGAGCAAGCCCGGCGCTTCTACCTCTCGCGCGGTTTCATCGAGTCGCCGGTCAAGCCGATGACCTTGTGCCTGATGCTGGCGACGGTCGACCAGGCGCTGCGCGAGCCTTGAGCGTGCGGCGCGGGCAGTCGGCGGGATCTGTCACTTGACCTTGCCGGGCTGCGTCTGCTGGCCATCCGGGGCGAGGGCGGCTTCGAGGCGCCCCATCTCCAGCGCGTTCTGGCCGCCGTCGATCCACTTGGCGTAGGTGCGCAGGAACATCTCGACCGAGTGGCCGAGCTGCTTGGCGCAGAAGGCCGGCGTCATGCCGGCCATCAGCATCATGGTCGCGTAGGTGTGGCGGGTGTTGTACGGCGGCCGGTAGCGCATGCCCAGGCGCCGCAGCGTGGGTTCCCAGTAGCTGCGACGGAAGGCGCGTTCCTCGAGCCAGGGTTCGCCGTAGCGCGGGTCGAGGAAGACGTGTGCGTCACGCATCTGGGTGTGCTTGCGCTGGCGTTTCAGCGCCGCAAGCGCGCGGCTGTTGAGGATGACCTGGCGGGCGGTGTTGGTCTTGGTGTTGTTCTTCTCGACGCCACGCACGATGGCGCGGTGCACGAGCAGGTGCTTGCCGGCGAGATCGACATCGCGCCAGTGCAGGCCGAAGCTCTCGGAGGTGCGCAGGCCGGTGAAGAACTTGAACTCGATGTAGTTCGCGATCGGGGCCGGGTAGTGGGCCGTCATGTCGGCGACGATGGACTCGGCCTCCTCGCGCGAGAACGGGTCGGGCAGGGGCTTCTGGTGCTTGGCTCGCGTGACGGCGCTGACCGGGTTGGTCGGGATCGCCTTGTCCGCGACGGCGAGCTCCATCGCCTTGCGCAGCACCGACACGTAGTTGTTGACGGTCTTGCCCGACAGGGTGGGGCGCGAGGCGAGGGCGGTCAGCACGTCGCTGTGCTTGAGCATGCGCACCGGCCGGTCGCCGAGCCTGGCGCCGCGGCGGTCGCAGACCGCAGCCTTCCAGAAGCGGATCGCGCTCGAGTAGCCGGCGCTCGTCGAGACC
>DATMJX010000107.1:0-9373 GCA_035553715.1 Methylibium sp. | reverse complement strand
GGGCGGGCAGAGGCCGAATTGTAGGAGCCGCATCTGCGGCGCCGCCGCGGCCCGGCGGCACGCCCCGGGACCGCAAGACCCTGTCGCTAGAATCATTTCGACCCCCCGGTTCCCCCGCCCATTCCATGAAACTCATCGGTTCGCTCGCCAGCCCCTACGTCCGCAAGGTGCGGGTGGTCATGGCCGAGAAGAAGCTGGACTACCAGTTCGTCCTCGAGGACGTCTGGGCCGAGGGCACGGCGATCACCGAGGCCAACCCGCTGGGCAAGGTGCCCTGCCTGGTGATGGACGGCGGCGAGGCGGTGTTCGACTCGCGCGTGATCTGCGAGTACCTGGACATGCTCTCGCCGGTGGGCAAGCTGATCCCGCCGAGCGGGCGCGAGCGCGTCGAGGTGCGCACCTGGGAGGCGCTGGCCGACGGCCTGCTCGACGCCGGCATCGCCGCGCGGCTGGAGCAGACCTGGGCCCACCGCGCGCCCGAGCAGCGCAGCGCCGCGTGGGTCGAGCGTCAGATGGGCAAGGTGCAGGCGGCGCTCGAGGCGATGAGCCGCGGTCTTGGCGAGCGCCCCTGGTGCGCCGGCGCCCACCTGTCGCTCGCCGACATCGCGGTCGGCTGCGCGCTGAGCTGGCTCGAGTTCCGCTTCCCGCAGATCGCCTGGCGCGAGGAGCGCCCCAACCTGGCCCGCCTGAGCGACAAGCTGGCGCAGCGCCCGAGCTTCGTCGACACGGTGCCGCGCGTCGCCTGAGGCCTGGTCGCCGGCGCGCGCCCCGAGCCTCGCATGGCCGCCCCGCCGTCCGCGCCACCGCCCAACCAGTTCGCGCTGCTCGGCCAGCGCCGCTTCGCGCCCTTCTTCTGGGCCCAGTTCCTCGGCGCGGCCAACGACAACCTGTTCAAGTTCGCGCTGACGGTGCTGGTCACCTACCAGCTGCAGCTCGGCTGGCTGCCTGCGGCGCAGGCCGGCGTGGTGATCGGCGCGCTCTTCATCCTGCCCTTCGTGCTGTTCTCGGCCACCAGCGGGCAGCTCGCCGACAAGCTCGAGAAGGCGCTGCTGATGCGCTGGGCCAAGTCGCTCGAGATCGCGGTGATGGCGCTCGGCGCCTGGGGCTTCGCGACGCAGCACGTGCCGGCGCTGCTGGCCTGCATCTTCCTGATGGGCCTGCAGGCGACGTTGTTCGGGCCGGTCAAGTACGCCTACCTGCCTCAGCACCTGGGCGAGCGCGAGCTGACCGGCGGCAATGGCGTCGTCGAGATGGGCACCTTCGTCGCGATCCTGCTCGGCAACGTCGCCGGCGGGCTGCTCGTCGCGCTGCCCGGCGTCGGCCGCGACGCAGTGGCCTTCGCCTGCCTCGGCCTGGCGGTGCTGGGCCGGCTGGCGGCGCAGTTCGTACCGCCCTCGCCGGCCACCGACCCGGGGCTGAAGATCAACTGGAACCCCTTCACCGAGACCTGGCGCAACCTGGCGCTCGCGCACCAGCGGCTCGCGGTGTTCCGCTCGCTGCTCGGCATCTCGTGGATGTGGTTCTTCGGCGCGGTGTTCCTGAGCCTCTTCCCGGCCTTCGCGAAGGAGGTGCTGGGCGGCGACGAGCGCGTCGCCTCGCTGCTGCTGGTGGTGTTCTCGGTCGGCATCGGCGTCGGCTCGCTGCTGTGCGAGACGCTGAGCCGCCGCCATGTCGAGATCGGGCTCGTGCCCTTCGGCGCGATCGGCATGAGCGTGTTCGCGGTCGACCTCTACTTCGCGGCGAGCGGCGCGGCGCCGGCGGCCACGGTGGGCGTCGCCGAGTTCGTGCAGCAGCCGGGCCGCTGGCGCGTGATGCTCGACCTCGCGCTGCTCGCGCTGTGCGCCGGTCTGTACAGCGTGCCGATGTACGCGCTGATCCAGCTGCGCACGCCGGCCACGCACCGCGCACGCATCATCGCCGCGAACAACATCCTCAATGCGCTGTTCATGATCGTCAGCGCCGGCATGGCCGGCAGCCTGATCGCCGCCGGCTTCACGGTGCCGCAGGTCTTCCTCGTCGTCGGGCTGCTGAACCTGGCGGTCGGCGCCTACATCTTCCTGCTGGTGCCCGAGTACCTGCTGCGCTTCCTGTCGCTGCTGCTGACGCGCGTGATGTACCGCTTCCGCGTGCAGGGCGACGAGCACATCCCGGCCCGAGGCGCGGCGCTGCTGGTGTGCAACCACGTCAGCTTCGTCGACGCGATGCTGCTGATGGCAGCGAGCCCGCGGCCGATCCGCTTCATCATGGACCACCGCATCTTCGCGACGCCGGTGCTGGGCTGGCTGTTCCGGCTCGCGAAGGCGATTCCCGTGGCGCCGCAGAGGGAGGACCCGGCGACCTACGAGCGCGCCTTCGCCGAGGCGCGGCGCGTGCTCGACGAGGGCGAGTTGCTGCTGATCTTCCCCGAAGGCGGCATCACGCGCGATGGCGCGCTGCAGCCCTTCAAGGGCGGCGTGATGAAGATCCTCGAGACGCACCCGGTGCCGGTCGTGCCGCTGGCGCTGCACGGGCTGTGGGGCTCGTTCTTCTCGCGCCACGGCGGCGCGGCGATGACGCGCCCGTTCCGGCGCGCGCCGCGCAGCCGCGTCGGCCTGAGCGCAGCGGCGCCGCTGGCGCCCGCCGACGTCACGCCGCAGGGGCTGCAGGCCCGGGTCGCGGCGCTGCTCGAGGCTGGCGCGCCTTAGGACGGCTCAGGGCAAATCCGCGCTGGTGCGGGCCCCGCGGCGGCGGAGACACTGTGCGCCACAAAAATGCAGCGGAGGGCGGGGTGATGTGGGGAGGCCTGGGCGATCCGGCGTGTCGCTACCGCCTGTTTCCGTTTGCCGCCTTCATGGCGGTGCTGGCGCTGCGCAGCCTGCTGCCCGAGCAGGGCGCCGGGGGGGGCGACCTGCGCTGGCTCTACGCGCTGCAGGCCGGGCTGGCCGGGCTGCTGCTCGCGCTGTGGTGGCGCGAGTTCACCGAGCTGGCCTCGCGCCCCGGCGTGCGCGACGCGCTGCTGTCGGTCGCCGTCGGCCTGGGCGTCTGGTGGGCCTGGATCCGCCTCGACGAGCCGTGGATGCGGATGGGCACGCCGGACAACGCCTTCAACCCGGTCGGCCCGGCCGGCGAGGTGCTGTGGGGGCTGATCGCGGTGCGCTGGCTCGGCGCGACGCTGGTCGTGCCGCTGATGGAGGAGCTGTTCTGGCGCAGCCTGCTGATGCGCTGGATCGAGGCCCCCGACTTCATGCGGGTCGATCCGCGGCGCGTCGGCTGGCGCGCGATCGCGCTGTCGACCTTCGTGTTCACGCTCGCGCACACCGAATGGCTGGCCGCGGCGCTGGCCGGGCTGGCCTACGCGCTGCTGTACCGCCACACCGGCAAGCTGTGGACGGCGGTGCTCGCCCACGCGGTGACCAACGGCGTGCTCGGGGCCTGGGTGATCGTCTGGGGGCACTGGGGCTACTGGTAGCCCGCCGGGTGCGCGGGCTCAGCCGTCGATCGAGCGCACGAGCTCGGCGGTGGCGTTCGGCGCGAGGTTGAGCAGCGCGCCGATCTCGGCCAGATCGTCGGGCACGGCCGGGTTGTCCCAGCCGCGCTCGTCCTCGGTGTGGCGCGCCAGCCGGATCGCCAGCGCGACGCTCTTGACCTGCGGGTCGCGGGCCTGGGCGTCGTCGCTGACGCGTACCAGCAGCTCGGGCAGCGACCAGGCGCGCATCAGCGCCTGCTGCAGCGCGGCGAGCTCGATGTGCAGCACCTCCTTCTGCACGACGGCCGAGCGCAGCGTCGGGTCGGCCTGCTGGCGGCGCGCGATCTCCAGCGCCAGCGTCGGGGCGTGGCACCACAGCAGCATCTCGGCGAAGTCGTGCAGCTGCGCGGCCAGGTGCAGCACCGGCGCGTCCTCGTCCATGCGGTGCACCGCGAAGCCGAGCGCGAAGGTCGCGGCGCGGTGGGCTCGGCGCACGACACGCTGCAGCCCGGCGTGCGCTTCGGGCCGCTCGGCCAGCACCGCCTCGACGGTCGGCAGCTCGGCGAAGGCGCGGAAGAAGGGGCCGATGCCCATCATGACCAGCGCGGCGGTCACCGTCTCCGGGCCGCCAGGGCGGTCCTCGGCGCGGCCACGCCGGGCCTGCGCCACGGCGGCGAGCAACTTCAGCGCCATCAGCGGGTCGCTGCCGACCGGGTCGGCGAGCTGGTGGGCGTCGACGTCGCCGCGCACCGCCTCGGCTTGCGCCAGCAGCGCGATCTCCTCGGCGGTCGCGGCCTGCACCGGGATCGGCGCGACGCGGAACCAGGTCGCCCAGGCGGCAAGGTCGGGCAGGGGGCGATCGAGCATGGGGCGGTCGTCCGGCGTGGTCGGTACGGGGCTTATCGGCGCCCGCCCGAGGCGCTTGAGTCGGGGTTGCCCCGCAGCCGGCCCGCGGGGCCTACTCGTCGTCGCGCACCTGGTGCTGGGCCACGAGCTTGCTCTGCACCGTCGGCGGCACCGCGTCGTAGTGGCTGAAGGCCATGGTGTAGCGGCCCTGGCCGCCGGTCAGGGTGTTGAGCCGGCTCTGGTAGCCGCTCAGCTCGGCCAGCGGTGCCTGGGCGCGCACGACGAGCTGGCCGCCGGGCAGCGGGGTCGTGCCGCTGACCTGACCGCGCCGCGCCGACAGGTCGCCGCTGATGTCGCCGGCCTGCCCGTCGGCGGCGGTGATCTCGAGCTCGACCACCGGCTCGAGCACGATCGGCCGCGCCTCGCGCACCGCGGCGACGAAGGCCTTGCGCGCGGCGGTGACGAAGGCGATCTCCTTGCTGTCGACGCTGTGGTGCTTGCCTTCGGTGACGACGACGCGCACGTCGACCACCGGGTAGCCGGCGATCGCCCCCTCGGCCATCGCCTGGCGCACGCCCTTCTCGACCGCCGGCATGAACTGCTGCGGGATCACGCCGCCCTTGGTCGCGTCGACGAACTCGTAGCCGCTGGCCGCGCCCTCGCTGCGCGGCAGCGGCTCGACGCGCAGGAACACCTCGCCGAACTGGCCGGCGCCACCGGTCTGCTTCTTGTGGCGGTGGTGCCCCTCGGCGACCGTGGTGACGCTCTCGCGGTAGGGGATGCGCGGCGGGCGGGTCGCGACGTCGAACCTGTAGACCTCGGCCATGCGCTCGAGCAGCAGCCGCAGGTGCAGCTCGCCGAGGCCGTAGACCACGGTCTCGCGGGTCGCGGCGACCTGCTCGATGCGCAGGCAGGGGTCCTCGGACACCAGCTTCTGCAGGATCTCCCACAGCCGCTGTTCGTCGCCGTGGCGCTTGGGCTCGATCGCGAGGCCGTGCACCGCGACCGGGAAGGCCGGCGGCTTCAGGTGCAGGTGCTCGTCCTCGGCGGCGTCGTGCAGCACCGCGTCGAGGTGGATCTCGTCGACCTTGGCCACCGCGGCGATCTCGCCCGGCCCGACCGCCGGCACCTCGACCAGCGTCTTGCCCTGCAGCAGGAACAGGTGGCCGACCTTGAAGGGCTTGCGGCCGTCGCCGATGTAGAGCTGGCTGTCGCGCGTCACCGTGCCCTGGTGGACGCGGAACACGCCAAGCTTGCCGACATAGGCGTCGACGCTGACCTTGAAGACATGCGCGACGACATGCCGCGCCGGGTCGGGCTGCACCGCGAAGGGCCGGGCCGCCGCGCCCTCGCCGCGCAGGAATTGCGGTGGATTCCCCTCGGTCGGGTTGGGCAGCAGCGCGACGATCGCGTCGAGCAGCTCCTTGACGCCGGTGCCGTTGCGTGCCGAGACGAAGCACACCGGGATCAGGTGCCCTTCGCGCAGTGCCTGTTCGAGCGGCGCGTGCAGCTCGCGCGCGTCGACGTCGCCGTCCTCCAGGTAGCGCTCGACAAAGGCGGCGTCGACCTCGACGACCTGCTCGACCAGCGCGCGGTGCGCCGCGGCCACCGACGAGAAATCGGCCTCGTGGCCTGGCTGCGCGGCCGGCTCGAACCAGCAGTCCACCACCTCCTGGCCGCCATTGGCCGGCAGGTTCAGCGGCAGCACCTCCTTGCCGAAGGTCTCGCGCAGCTCGGCCAGCAGGTCGGCGAGGTCGACGCCGGGCGTGTCGATGCGGTTGACGACGATCAGCCGGTCCAGCCCGCGCTGCGCCGCCGCTTCCATCATGCGCCGTGTGCCCGGCTCGACGCCGATCGCGGCATTGACGAGCACCACCGCCGTTTCCACCGCCTCGAGCGCGGTCAGCGCCGGGCCGACGAAATCGGGCAGGCCGGGCGTATCGGCCAGGTGCACGCGGGTGTCGCGGTGCGCGAGGTGCAGCAGCGCGGAGTTCAGCGAATGCTGGTGCTTGCGCGCCAGCGGATCGGTGTCGGCGACGGTGCTGCCACGCTCGACGCTGCCGGCGCTCTGGATCGCGCCGGCCGCCAGCAGCAGTGCCTCGGCCAGGGTGGTCTTGCCGGTGCCGGCCGGCCCGACCAGCGCCAGGGTTCGGATCGCCTCGGGGGGCGGCGCGCTCAGGTTCGACAGCGGCATGGGGCTCTCCTGGACCGGGCCGGTGGGAGCCCAGCGTAGGAGATAGTCGCGCCGCGCACAAGCGGGCGCGGCCCCGCCTACTGGAACGCGACCTCGGCGAAACTGCGCAGCTTGCGGCTGTGCAGCCGGTCCACGCCGTCGCGGCGCAGCAGCCCGATCGCGCGCAGCCCGATGCGCAGGTGCTGGGCCACCCGCTCGCGGTAGAACTCGTTGGCCATGCCGGGCAGCTTGAGCTCGCCGTGCAGCGGCTTGTCGCTCACGCACAGCAGCGTGCCGTAGGGCACGCGGAAGCGGAAACCGTTGGCGGCGATCGTCGCGCTCTCCATGTCGAGCGCGATCGCGCGGCTCTGGCTGAAGCGGCGCTCCGGCGTGCGCTGCGGCAGCAGCTCCCAGTTGCGGTTGTCGGTGCTGGCCACGGTGCCGGTGCGCATCACGCGCTTGAGGTCCTCGAGCGCGAGCCGGGTCACGTCGGCCACCGCCTGCTGCAGCGCCACCTGCACCTCGGCCAGCGGCGGGATCGGCACCCACAGTGGCAGGTCCTCGTCGAGCACATGGTCCTCGCGCACATAGCCGTGCGCCAGCACGTAGTCGCCGAGCTGCTGGGTGGTGCGCAGCCCGGCGCAATGGCCCAGCATGATCCAGGCGTGCGGGCGCAGCACCGCGATGTGGTCGGTGATGGTCTTCGCGTTGCTCGGGCCGACGCCGATGTTGACCATCGTGATGCCGGCGCCGTCCTGGCGCACCAGGTGGTAGGCCGGCATCTGCGGCAGGCGCGGCGGCGGCTGGCCGAGGAAGTCGCCGGCCTCCAGCGTCTGGCCCTTGCGGCGCGTCACCACGTTGCCCGGCTCGACGAAGGCGACATAGCCGTCGTCGCCCTCGCCGCCGCCCTCGAACAGCGACGCCTGGCCGCGCGGCGTCGCCATCAGCTCCTGGCCCAGCGCGATGAACTCGTCGATGTAGAACTGGTAGTTCGTGAACAGCACGAAGTTCTGGAAATGCTCGGGCGCGGTGCCGGTGTAGTGGCGCAGGCGGTGCAGCGAGTAGTCGACCCGCGGGGCGGTGAAGAGGGCCAGCGGCTGCTGGAGCACGCCGTCCGGGCCCGGGCCGGGCTCGTGGGTGCCGTTGGCGATGCCGTCGTCCATCGCGCCGAGGTCGGGCAGGTCGAACAGGTCGCGCAGCAGCAGCCGGCGCTCGGCATCGAGGTGGCCCTCGAGATGGGCGTGCTCGGCGAGCGAGAAGTGCAGCGGGATCGGCTGATCGCTGAGCGAGACCTCGATCGCGACGCCATGGTGGCGCTGCAGCAGGCGGAACTGCTCGAGGTAGTAGTTGCCGAACAGGTCGGGGCGCGTCAGCGTGGTCTCGTAGCGGCCCGGGCCCGCGACGAAGCCGTAGGCCAGTGGCGTGTCCGCGCGTGCGACCGTGTCGACCTGCACCGCCACGCGCGGGTAGCAGGCGCGCACGCGCTGCGCCGGCGTCTCCCCGGCGACGAAGCGCTGCAGCGCTGCGCGCAGCAGCGCGATGCCGTCCTGGTAGCGGCGGGTCACGTCGGCCAGGGCGGCGACGGGGTCGGTGTGCAGGGTCGTCGTCATCGGGCGGTCGTCAGCGGCGTCGGCGACCATTCTGCGGCCAGGGGCCGCAGCGTGTACCGTCGGGCCGTCCGCGCACCGCCCCCACCCGCCGATGAACGACCCGAAGCCGCCCCGCCACGTGCTGCCGCTGATCGTCGCCGCGCAGTTCGCCGGCACCTCGCTGTGGTTCGCGGTCAACGCGGTCATGCCGGAGCTGCAGCGCGAGCTCGGCTATCCCGTGTCGGCCGTCGGCGCGCTCAGCAGCGCGGTGCAGCTCGGCTTCATCCTTGGCACGCTGGTGTTCGCGCTGCTCGCGGTGGCGGATCGCCATGCGCCGCGCACGGTGTTCCTGGCCTGCGCGCTGGCCGGTGCCGGCTTCAATGCCGCCGGCGCGCTGTGGCCGGGCGGGCCCGCGCTCGAATCGCTGTGGGCGCTGCGCTTCGCGACCGGCTTCTGTCTGGCCGGCATCTACCCGGTGGGCATGAAGATCGCGGCGGCCTGCTACCCGCAGGGCCTGGGGCGCGCGCTCGGCTGGCTGGTCGGCGCGCTGGTGCTGGGCACCGCGAGCCCGCACGCGCTGCGCGCGCTCGGCACCCACTGGCCCTGGCCGACGGTGATGCTGGCGGTCTCGGCCCTGGCGGCCGCCGGCGGGCTGGCGCTGTGGTGGGCGCTGCCCGACGGCGGCCAGCTGCCGCGCGCGAGCTCGCTGCAGTGGCGCGCGCTCGGCGCGATCGGCGCGGACCGGCGGCTGCGCGCCTCGGTGCTGGGCTACTTCGGCCACATGTGGGAGCTCTACACCATGTGGGTGATGGTGCCGCTGATCCTGGCGACGCGGCTGTCGGGCACCGACCTGTCCTGGGCCGCCTTCTGGGTGCTGGGCGCGGGCGCCATCGGCTGCGCCGGGGGCGGCTGGGTGGCGCAGCGCTGGGGCAGCGCCCGCGTGGCGGGCACGCAGCTCGCCACCAGCGGCGCTTGCTGCCTGGCGGCGCCGCTGCTGCTGGGCGCTCCCGACGCCGCCTTCTACGCCTGGCTGGTGCTCTGGGGCATCACGGTGTCGGGCGATTCGCCGCAGTTCAGCACGCTGACCGCGCGCAACGCGCCGCCGCAGGCCGTGGGCAGCGTGCTCACGCTGACCAACAGCATCGGCTTCGGCATCAGCATCGTCAGCATCCTGCTGTTCGTGTGGCTGGCCGAATCCGTGCCGATGGGCGCGCTGCTGCCCTGGCTGGCCATCGGCCCCGTGCTGGGCTTGTGGGCGCTGCGCCCGCTGTTGGCCGAGGAACGCGCAGCGCGCTGATCATTCGTCCTTGGCTTCCAGGA
>DATMJX010000106.1:0-7227 GCA_035553715.1 Methylibium sp. | reverse complement strand
GCGGCCGCGTCACCGCCGCACATGATGGTCAGTGCGCCGTTGATCGCGCCGAGGTTGCCGCCCGAGACCGGCGCGTCGATGAAGGCCAGGCCGCGCGATCGCGCCGCGGCGTCGAGCTCGCGCGCGATGTCGGCCGAGGCGGTCGTGTGGTCGACGAACACCGCGCCGGCCTGCATGGCCTGGAAGGCGCCGTCGGGGCCGAGCGTGACGGCGCGCAGGTCGGCGTCGTTGCCGACGCAGGCGAACACGATCTCGGCGCCGGCCGCGGCGGCCCGCGGCGTCGGCGCGGCAGCGCCGCCGTACGCCTGGACCCAGTCCTCGGCCTTGGCGGCGGTGCGGTTGTAGACCGTCACCTGGTGGCCGGCGCGTGCCAGGTGGCCGGCCATCGGGTGGCCCATCACGCCCAGGCCGAGGAAGGCGACGCGGCGCGGCGGCGTCGGGGCGTAGGTCTTCGTGCTGCTCATCGTGGCGCTCCCGGAATGAAAACGGCCTCTCGACGAGAGGCCGCGAGGACGGATCGGATGATCGCCTAAACGATGGTCATGTGCTCGGTGCCGGCGGTCAGGTCCGCATTGCGCGCCCGGTTGCTGTTGAGCTTGATCTGCAGCCGCAGGTCGTTGACCGAGTCGGCGTTGCGCAGGGCGTCCTCGTAGGTGACCTGCTGGCCCTCGTAGAGGTCGAACAGGCTCTGGTCGAAGGTCTGCATGCCGAGCTCGCGCGAGCGCTTCATGATCTCCTTGATCTCGCCGACCTCGCCCTTGAAGATCAGGTCGGAGATCAGCGGCGAGTTGATCAGGATCTCGATCGCGGCGACCCGGCCCTTGCCCTCCTGGCGCGGCACCAGCCGCTGCGAGATGAGCGAGCGCAGGTTCAGCGACAGGTCCATCAGCAGCTGCGGGCGGCGCTCCTCGGGGAAGAAGTTGATGATGCGGTCGAGCGCCTGGTTGGCGCTGTTGGCGTGCAGCGTCGCGAGGCACAGGTGGCCGGTCTCGGCGAAGGCGACCGCGTGCTCCATGGTCTCGCGGTCGCGGATCTCGCCCATCAGGATCACGTCGGGCGCCTGGCGCAGCGTGTTCTTCAGCGCGATGCCCCAGTCGTCGGTGTCGATGCCGACCTCGCGCTGCGTGACGATGCAGTTCTTGTGCGGGTGCACGAACTCGACCGGGTCCTCGACCGTGATGATGTGGCCGTAGCTGTTCTCGTTGCGGAAGTCGACCATCGCCGCCAGCGAGGTGCTCTTGCCCGAGCCGGTGGCGCCGACGAAGATCGTCAGGCCGCGCTTGGTCATCGCGATGTCCTTGAGCACCTGCGGCAGACCCAGGCTGTCGATCGTCGGGATGGTCTGCGGGATCGTGCGCATCACTAGGCCGACGCTGCCCTGCTGCATGAAAGCGTTGACGCGGAAGCGCCCGATGCCGGTCGGTGCGATCGCGAAGTTGCACTCCTTGGTGCGCTCGAACTCCGCAGCCTGCTTGTCGTTCATGATCGCGCGCGCCAGCACCAGCGTGTGCTGGGCGGTCAGCGGCTGCGGCGAGACCTTGGTGACGCGCCCGTCGACCTTGATCGCCGGCGGAAACTCCGCGGTCAGGAACAGGTCCGAACCATTGCGGGTGACCAGCAGCTTCAGCAGGTCGTTGATGAATTTCGAGGCCTGATCGCGCTCCATGGCGGCATTTCCCTTTCCAGTGCCGGTGGCTCAGCTGCCAGCCAGCAAGGCCGACAGTCTGGCGCTGACCTGACGCAATCGCAAGGACAAACGTCTCGCTAGCGTCGACAACAGCGCGACCGCGAGGCGCGGTTCCGATTGCATCAGCTCGTCGAGCGCCGGCGCCTCCAGCACGGCCAGCGTGCAGGGCCTGAGCGTCGCGCAGGTCGAGAAGCGTCCCCCGGCGTCGAGCAGCGCCATCTCGCCGAGCACGTCGCCGCGCTGCACCTCGGCCAGGCGCGCGCGCCCGCCCCAGGGCTGGACGCGCTCGACGGCCAGCGAGCCCTCGAGTACCCACAGCAAGTAGGCCCCGCGCTCGTCCTGGCAGATCACGTCGCGGGCCGCCGGCACCGCCGCGAACACCAGGTGCGCGGCGAGCCGCTCGATCTCGTCGGCGCGCAGCTCGATCGCGTGGTGGTCGGCGCGCCACACGGCGTGGAACAGCGCGCGGCCGCGCGCCGCGTCGAGGGGCTGGGCGCCGATCGCGGCGGCGCGGTCGGCCCAGGCGATCGCGATGCCCTCGTCGTCGTCGCGGTCCTCGAAGCGGGTCGTCATGAAGCCGGTGTCCTCGTCGGCTCGCGCCGAGGGGCGCACCGCCGCGGCGCCGGTGAGCCGCCCGAAGAGTTTCTTCACGTCGCGGCGCCCGCGGCCATGCGCTTCAGCCGGGGAAGTTCTCCGGCGTCTTGGCGCGGCTGCGCGCCTCGGCCGGCGTGATCAGGTTGCGGCGCACCAGGTCGGTCAGGCACTGGTCCAGCGTCTGCATGCCCATGTTGCTGCCGGTCTGGATCGAGCTGTACATCTGCGCCACCTTGGCCTCGCGGATCAGGTTGCGGATGGCCGGCGTGCCCAGCATGATCTCGTGCGCCGCGACGCGGCCGGTGCCATCTTTCAGCTTGCACAGCGTCTGCGAGATCACGCCGATCAGCGACTCCGACAGCATCGCGCGCACCATGTCCTTCTCGGCGGCCGGGAAGACGTCGATCACGCGGTCGATGGTCTTGGCGGCGCTGCTGGTGTGCAGCGTGCCGAACACCAGGTGGCCGGTCTCGGCGGCGGTCAGCGCGAGGCGGATGGTTTCCAGGTCGCGCATCTCGCCGACCAGGATGCAGTCCGGATCCTCGCGCAGCGCCGAGCGCAGCGCGTTGCTGAAGGACAGCGTGTGCGGTCCGACCTCGCGCTGGTTGATCAGGCAGCGCTTGGAGTCGTGCACGAACTCGATCGGGTCCTCGACGGTCAGGATGTGGCCGTACTCGGTCTCGTTGAGGTGGTTCACCATTGCCGCGAGCGTGGTGCTCTTGCCGGAGCCGGTCGGGCCGGTTACCAGCACCAGGCCACGCGGCTTGAGCGCGAGCTCGGCGAAGATCTTGGGCGCGGCGAGCTGCTCGAGCGAGAGGATCTTGCTCGGGATGGTCCGGAACACCGCGCCGGCGCCGCGGTTCTGGTTGAAGGCGTTGACGCGAAAGCGCGCCAGGCCCTGGATCTCGAAGGAAAAGTCGCATTCGAGCGACTCCTCGTAGGCCTTGCGCTGCGCGTCGTTCATGATGTCGTACACCATGTCGTGGACGCTCTTGTGGTCCAGCGGGTCGACATTGATGCGGCGCACGTCGCCATGCACCCGGATCATCGGTGGCAGGCCGGCGGACAAGTGCAGGTCGGATGCCTTGTTCTTGACCGAGAAGGCCAGCAGCTGGGTGATGTCCATGGGCAGGGGCCGGCGCGGTACGCCCGGCGGCAAAGGGTCGAAGAATTATGGCGACGATCGCTTCCAAGATACAACAAGTGAGTGAACGCATCGCGAACGCCTGCGATGTGGCGGGGCGTCCCGTGTCAAGCGTCACGCTGCTGGCGGTCAGCAAGACGCAGCCGCCCGGGGCCGTGCGCGAGGCGCATGCGGCCGGGCTCGTGCGTTTCGGCGAGAACTACGTGCAGGAGGCGCTGGACAAGATCGCGGCACTCGCCGATCTGCGCGGCGCGCTCGAGTGGCACCTGATCGGGCCGCTGCAGAGCAACAAGACGCGCGCGGTCGCCGAGGCCTTCGACTGGGTGCACACGGTCGACCGGCTCAAGCTCGCCGAGCGCCTGTCGGCCCAGCGGCCCGACGGACTGCCGCCGCTGCAGGTGTGCCTGCAGGTCAACGTCAGCGGCGAGGCGAGCAAGAGCGGCGTCGCGCCGGCCGAGGTGCCGGCGCTCGCGCACGCGGTGGCGGCGCTGCCGCGGCTGCGCCTGCGCGGCCTGATGGCGATCCCCGCGCCCGCCGCCGATCTCGAGGCCCAGCGCCGCCCGCACCGCGCGTTGCGCGAGCTGGCCGAGCGGCTGCGCGCCGAGGGCCTGGCGCTGGACACGCTGTCGATGGGCATGAGCGCCGACCTCGAGGCAGCGATCCGCGAGGGCGCGACGCTGGTGCGCGTGGGCACGGGGATCTTCGGCGCGCGCGCCTGAGCCGGCGCGGGCCGGGCGCCTTCGGTCACACTCGACGCACCGCTGCCCAGACCCGCGAGGCCGTCATGTCGATGCCGATCCCGCCCCAGCGCCTGCCCCCGCCGCTGCGCGAGGAGGCCGACGTCGCCGCGCAGCGCCTGCGCGCGCTAGCCGGCGCGCTCGACTGGCGTGCGGTCCAGGCCCAGGCGCGGCCCTGGGTGCAGGCGCTGCGCGAGGCGCCGGCGCCGTTCTGGGCGCTCGAGTCGCTGCTGCGCGAGTACCCGATCTCCAGCGCCGAGGGGCTGGCGCTGATGCGCCTCGCCGAGGCCCTGCTGCGCGTGCCGGACACCGAGACCGCGATCGCGCTGACCGCCGACCAGCTCGGCCGCGCCGATTTCGGCGCCGCCGCCGATGGCCCGCACCCCTGGCTCGCCAGCCTGTCGGCCAGCGCGATCGCACTGTCGAGGAAATGCCTGCCCGATGCCGGGCCCCCGCCGGGGCTGCTGCGCCGGCTCGGCGCGCAGACCGTGGTCGCCGCGACGGTGCGTGCGATCCAGCTGCTCGGTCGGCAGTTCGTGCTCGGCCAGGACATCGAGGCGGCCCTGCGCGAGGCGGCGGCGCAGCGCCGCGCGCAGCCGGGACTGCGCTACAGCTTCGACATGCTCGGCGAGGGCGCGCGCTGCGACGCCGACGCGCAGCGCTACCTGGCGGCCTACCGGCGCGCGATCGCGGCGATCGCCGCCCAGGGCCCGGCCGAGGGCGGCCCCGAGGCGCGCGACGGCGTCTCGATCAAGCTCTCGGCGCTGTTCGCGCGCTACGAGGAGTCGCAGCGCGCGCGTGTGTTCGCCGAGCTGCTGCCGCGCCTGCTGACGCTGGTCGAGGCCGCGGCCGCGGCCGACCTGAACCTGACCATCGACGCCGAGGAGAGCGAGCGGCTCGAGCTCTCGCTCGACCTGCTCGACGCGGTGGCGGCCGACATCGCCGCGCGCCACCCCGCCTGGCGCGGCCTCGGCCTGGCGGTGCAGGCCTACCAGAGTCGTGCCGAGGAGGCGGTGCACGCGGTCGCGGCGATCGCGCGGGCGCGCCGCCGGCGCCTGATGGTGCGGCTGGTCAAGGGCGCCTACTGGGACGCCGAGATCAAGCGCGCGCAGGAGCTCGGCCTGGCCGGCTACCCGGTGTTCACGCACAAGCGGCACACCGACCTCTCCTACCTGGCTTGCGCCAGGGCGCTGCTCGGGCACGCCGACGTGCTCTACCCGCAGTTCGCGACCCACAACGCCGGCACGATCGCCGCGATCGTGCAGATGGCGGCCGCGCAGGGGGCGCGCTTCGAGCTGCAGCGTCTGCACGGCATGGGCGAGGGGGTGTACCGGGAGGTCGCCCGGGACACCCCCTCGCCTGCGGCGGCGCCGGCCTGCGCGCCGGCGGGGGGCTGGCCGGTGCGCGTCTACGCGCCGGTCGGCGCGCACCGCGACCTGCTGGCCTACCTGGTGCGGCGGCTGCTGGAGAACGGCGCGAACTCCTCCTTCGTGCACCAGCTTGCCGACCCGCAGGTCGACGTCGAGGCGCTGCTGGCCTCGCCGCTGCAGGTCGAGACCGCGCCCGGCCAGCCGCCGCCGCGCGCGCTGTACGGCGCGCGGCGCAACGCCGCCGGCGTCGACCTGACGGTCGCGGCCGAGCGCGCGCCATTGCTCGCCGCGGTCGCCGCGACGCGCGTGCCCGCGGTGCCGGAGACGATGACGCACGAGGTCGCGCCGGCGATGCTGCGCCTGCAGGCCGGCCAGCCCGGCTGGGACGCGTGGCCGCTGGCCGAGCGCGCCGCGCTGCTCGAGCGCTGCGCCGATCGGCTCGAGGCCGGCCTGGCCGACTGGTGCGGCCTGCTGGTGCAAGAGGCGCACAAGACCCTCGGCGACGTGCTCGCCGAGGTCCGCGAGGCGGTCGACTTCTGCCGCTACTACGCCGAGCAGGCGCGCGCCCAGCTCGCCGAGCGCGTGCTGCCCGGCCCGACCGGTGAGCGCAACGTCCTGCGGCTGCGCGGCCGCGGGGTGTTCGTCTGCATCAGCCCGTGGAACTTCCCGCTCGCGATCTTCGCCGGCCAGGTGAGCGCGGCGCTGGTGGCCGGCAACGCGGTCGCGGCCAAGCCGGCCGAGCAGACGCCGGCGGTGGCCGCGGCCTTCGTCGCGCTGCTGCACGAGCTCGGCGTGCCGCGCGATGCGCTCGCGCTGCTGCACGGGCCGGGCGAGACGGTCGGCGCCGCGCTGGTCGCGCACCCGCTGTGCGCGGGCGTGTGCTTCACCGGCTCGACCCCGGTCGCCAAGGCCATCCAGCGCGCGCTGGCCGCGAAGGACGGGCCGATCGTGCCGCTGGTCGCCGAGACCGGCGGGCTCAACGCGATGATCGTCGACAGCTCGGCACTGCCCGAGCAGGTGGTCGACGCGGTCGTGCACAGCGCCTTCCGCTCGGCCGGCCAGCGCTGCTCGGCGCTGCGGCTGCTGTGCCTGCACGAGGGCATCGCCGCGGCCGTGCTCGCGATGCTGGCCGGCGCGCTGCAGGAGCTCGTGCCCGGCGACCCGGCCGACTACGCGAGCGACGTCGGCCCGCTGATCGACGCCGAGGCGCGCGAGGGCGTCGCGCGCCACCTCGAGCGGCTCGAGCGCGAGGCCGTGCGGCTTGCGCGCCGCGGCCTGCCCGAGGGCCTGGACGGCGCGTACGTCGCGCCGGCGGTCTACGAGATCGAGCGCGTCGCCGCGCTGCGGCACGAGGTCTTCGGCCCGGTGCTGCAGGTCGTGCGCTGGGGCCCGGGCACCGCGGCGCCGGACGTCGAGGCCCTGCTCGCGCAGGTCAACGCGCTCGGCTACGGCCTGACGCTGGGCGTGCAGACCCGCATCGACACGCGTGCCGAGCACATCGCCGCGGTGGCGCGCATCGGCAACGTCTACGTCAACCGCAACATGATCGGCGCGGTGGTGGGCGTGCAGCCCTTCGGCGGGCAGAACCTCTCAGGCACGGGGCCCAAGGCCGGCGGGCCGCATTATCTGCCGCGCTTTGCGACCGAGAAGACGATCACGGTGAATACGACGGCAGCGGGCGGGAATGCGTCGCTG
>DATMJX010000105.1:0-6777 GCA_035553715.1 Methylibium sp. | reverse complement strand
GAAACGGTCCGCGACCCGCTGCGCGGCGAACTCGGCGAGCAGCTCGCGCGCCACCCGCTGCTTCGACGGGCGCTGCCGGTCGACCTCGCGGCTGGTGTTGTAGCTCAGCAGCGTCGGCTGCCGATCGCGGTCGGCGCCGGTCACGAAGGACTGGTCCATGCTGCGGCTGCGGTCGACCAGCATCACGATCTCGGCGCCCTGCCCGACCTGCTCGACCTCGTAGGCCGGCCGGTAGCAGCCGGCCATGCCGAGCACCAGCGCCGCCACGGCCAGCGAGGCCGCGGCCCGCAGCGCCACGTCGATCAGGTCCGACGCAAGGTCCGGCGGCAGCAGCTCTCCCCAGGACCAGAGCAGCGCCTCGGGCGGGCGCGCCCACCAGGGCAGCGCGACCAGCGGCAGCGCCAGCAGCACCCAGGGATGGTCGAAGCCGGGCAGCATGGCGTTCATGCGCTGCCGCGTTCGGCATCGCGCAGCGCCCGGGCCAGGCCGAGCAGCCAGCGCGCATCGGCCACCGGCGCGGCGGCGAAGAAACTCGCCCGCGACTGCGCGAAGAAGCTCGACAGGTCCTCGCGCAGCGGGGCGTAGGCCGGCGCGCGCGCGAGCCAGGCCTCCAGGTCCTCGGCGAACAGGACCTGCCCGGCGCTGGCGTTGAGCGCGGCATGCAGCCGGCGCGCGATCTCGAGGCCCCCCGCGGCGTCCTCGCTCAGCGTGCCTCGCCGGCGCCGCGCCTGCAGTTCGCGCCACGCCACGCCGAAGGGCCGGTGGCGGCGGTTGCGCCAGGGCAGGCCCAGGTAGATCAGCGCCAGCCCGCCACCGCACAGCGCGGCGACCGCGAGCGCGACGGCCACGACGGCGCGCCACGCGCCGGTGTCGGCCGGCGGTGGCGGCAGGTCCGGCCGCAGCTCGCCGAGGCCGTGGCGCGGCGAGGCGTCCTCCGGGCCGAGCGGCGCGACCACCAGCGGCCAGGACTCGACGCGCACGTCCTCGCTGCGCCCGCTGGCGCCGTCGAAGCGCAGTTTCAAGGCCGGCAGCTCGTAGACGCGCGCGGCCACCGGGGCCGCAAACACCTGGAAGCTCAGCGCGAGCCGCAGCCGGGTCCCGCCCTCGATCGGCTGCTCGCTGCGTGCCAGCGCGCGCAGGTCCAGCGCCGCACTGAGGCGTCCCGGCGTCGGCAGCGAGCCCGCGTCGAGCACCAGCCCGGCCGGCACGTCGACATGGACGACACGCTCCGCGAGCGCGCCGACCTGGTAGCCGAAGGCGCGCGGCTCCTCGGTCGAGGCGCGCAACGCGGGCTGCGCCATGACCGGCAGCACCGCGAAGCCCCCCAGCAGGACGAGCCACCTCATGGCCGCCTCAGCGATGGAAGTAGGCCGTCACGGCCTCGGCGTCGAAGCCGTCGAGCAGCCACAGCGGCCGCAGCCGGTGGCGGTGGAACAGTGCCGCGAGCTCGTCCTGGCGGGCCTCGAGGCGGGAGCGCCAGCGTTCGCGCAGCGCCGGGCGCAGCCACAGCAGCCGGCGTCGCCCGCTCTCGGCGTCGCGCAGCGTGAGCAGGCCGAACCGCTCGGGCGGCGGCTCGAGCTCGGCCCGGTCCCACAGCAGCACCGGCACGAGCTCGTGCATCGCCAGCGAGTCCAGCACCCGGTCGAGCTCGGCCAGCGGCAGGTGGAAGTCCGAGAGCAGGAAGACCAGCGAGCGCTGGCGGCGCAGCATGCGATGGGCCTCGCCCAGGCCCGCGGCCCCGCGGCCGCTGGGCGCGAAGCCGCGCAGCCGCCGCGCGAGCTCGCTGCCGGTGCCACGGCTGCGCGCCGGCGGCTGGACCCACTCGGGGCGCACGCGCTCGTCGCAGCCGACGAAGCCGAAGGGGTCGCCGGTGCGCCAGGCCGACCAGGCGAGCGACTCGGTGAAGTCGGCCAGCACGTCGAGCCGGCGCCGCCGACCGACGTAGGCCATCGACGCCGACAAATCGGCCACCGCGTAGACCGGGATCGCCTTGCGCTCGCTGGCCAGCCGCACCAGCCACTGGCCGAGCGGGTCGCGCAGGCTGGCGAGCAGGTCGAGCCGGCGCGCGTCGTTCGCGTGCGTGATCGGCACATGGCTGCGGAACTCCTGGCCGCTGTCGCCGAGGCGGCTGCGGTGGTGACCGGGGAAGTGGCCGAGCGCCGGATGGCCGCTGCGGTAGTAGAACTCCTGCATGGCCACGCGCTCAGGGCGCCGCCACCCGCTCGAGCAGGCCACGCACCAGCGCGTCGACGATCTCGCCGCGCCGCAGCTCATAGACCGGCTGCAGGCACAGGCGGTGCGCGATGGTCTCGACGAAGACCGCGCGGATGTCCTCGGGCGTCGCGTAGTCGCGCCCTTCGAGCCAGGCGGTCACGCGCGCGGCACGCATCAGCTGGCCCATGCCGCGCGGGCTGGCGCCGGCGAGCAGCACGGCGGACGCCGAGGCCTCGTGCAGGTCCAGCCCGTCGAGGCGGATGCCGAACTCATCCGGTGCCGCGGTCGCGCGCCACAGCGCCAGCGCATAGTCCTGCAGCGCCGGGGCGGCCTGCACGCCGCGCTGGATCGCGGTGGCGACCGCACCGAGCTCCTGGTAGGGCAGCACGGCGCCGGGCAGCGCGTCGATCAGCGCGTCGGTGTCGTGGAAGCGCGGGTCGAACATCAGCGCGCGGCGCTCGTCCGCGCCGGCCGGCGCGTCGATGGTGATCTCCATCATGAAGCGGTCGCGCGCCGCGGCCGAGATCTCGAAGGTCTCCTCGCGCTCGACGCGGTTGCGGTCGGCAAACACCAGCAGGTGCGGCAGCTTGATCTCGCGGTTGAAGGCACTCAGGCTGCGCTCGGCCATCACCCGCAGCAGCAGCGCGTGCACCTGCGGGCGGGCCCGGTTGATCTCGTTGAAGAAGAACAGCGCGAGCCGCTCGCCATGCTCGGTCAGCGGCCCGGGATCGACCGCCGGGCGCCCGTCGGCGCCGATGTGCGTGTGATAGATCAGGTCGTTGGGCATCAGGTCGACCGTGCCCTCGGCGCGCGCGAAGGCGCCGCCGATCAGCCGCGCGAAGGCGCGCAGCAGCGTGGTCTTGCCGACGCCGACGTCGCCTTGCAGCAGCACATGGCCACGCGCGAACACGGCGGTGTTGACCCGCCGGATCACCTTGGGCTGGCCGATCACGACCTGCGCGACCAGGCGCTCGATGTCCAGGGCGCGGCCACGCCAGTCGGCCAGCAGCGCGTCTTGTCGGTCCATGGGAGGCGGCGCAGAGAAGATCAAGGCTTCATGCTCGATCGAAGCCGCCGGCAACGTCAACCGGGGGGAAGCCCCGGCGGTGTTCCGTCGCGGTACAGCGCGCCGTCCCGTCCCGGGCTCAGATCTCCAGCGCGGTGGTCTTCTTGACCGTCCGCAGCACCAGCATCGAATTCGAGCGCAGCACGCCGGGCAGGCGCATCAGCACGTCGGCGTGGAAGCGCTCCAGGTCGGCGGCATCGTTGTAGGTGAAGCGGATCAGGTAATCGTTGCTGCCGGCCACGTAAAAGCAATCGAGGATCGACGGCACGTCGCGCACCGCGAGCTCGAAGGCCTCGATCGCCTGCGGGGTCAGCCGCTCGAGGTTGACGATCGTGTAGCTCGTGCCCGGCTGGCCGACGCTGCGCGGGTCGACCAGCGCGACATAGCGCGCGATCACGCCGCTGTCCTCCAGCCGCTTGACGCGCCGCAGGCAGGCCGAGGGCGACAGGTGCACGCGCTGCGCGAGGTCCTGGTTGGCGAGCCGGCCATCACGCTGCAGCTCGCGCAGGATGGCCCGGTCGATGCTGTCAAGCCGTGCAGCAGATTGCATACAAAGGCCCCATGTCGGCATTGGATTCGAAGATCAGCTCAGTCTATCGAATCCAATTCGAAATCTGGGGATCGCCCGCCTCGATTCCGCAAGCCGATTGCGCGGGGGCGCGCCTAGACTGGAGGCGCTTGGGGGCGCTGCGTGGAAGCGGCGGCGTTTCGCCCCCCGAGCCAGGAGCCCCTCGATGAGCCAGGACCTCGACGCCTACTGGATGCCGTTCACGGCCAACCGGCAGTTCAAGAAGTCGCCCCGCCTGGTGGCCAAGGCCGACGGCATGCACTTCTGGACCCCCGAGGGGCGCGAGGTGCTCGACGGCATCGCCGGCCTGTGGTGCGTCAACGCCGGCCACAACCGCCCGAAGATCGTCGAGGCGATCCAGCGCCAGGCCGCCGAACTCGACTTCGCCCCGCCCTTCAACATGGCGCACCCGAAGGCCTTCGAGCTGGCCGCTCGGCTGGCGGCGATCGCGCCCGCCGGCCTGGACAAGGTCTTCTACACGAACTCCGGCTCGGAGTCGGTCGACACCGCGCTGAAGATCGCGCTGGCCTACCACCGCGTGCGCGGCGAGGGCTCGCGCACGCGGCTGATCGGTCGCGAGCGCGGCTACCACGGCGTCAACTTCGGCGGCATCTCGGTCGGCGGCATGGTCGCCAACCGCAAGATGTTCGGCCACCTGCTGGCCGGCGTGGACCACCTGCGCCACACGCACGACCCGCGCAATGCCTACTCGGTCGGCCAGCCGGCCCATGGCGCCGAGCTGGCCGACGACCTCGAGCGCCTGGTCGCGCTGCACGACGCGAGCACGATCGCCGCGGTGATCGTCGAGCCGGTGGCCGGCTCGACCGGCGTGCTGCTGCCCCCGGTGGGCTATTTGCAGCGGCTGCGCGAGATCTGCGACCGCCACGGCATCCTGCTGATCTTCGACGAGGTCATCACCGGCTTCGGCCGCACCGGTGCGCCCTTCGCCGCGCAGCGCTTCGGCGTCACGCCGGACCTGATGACGGTCGCCAAGGGCCTGACCAACGGCTGTGTGCCGATGGGCGCGGTGTTCGCCAAGCGGGCGATCCACGACACCTTCATGCAGGGCCCCGAGCACCTGATCGAGTTCTTCCACGGCTACACCTACTCGGGCCACCCGCTGGCCTGCGCCGCGGCGCTGGGCACGCTCGACACCTATGCCGACGAGGGCCTGCTGACCCGTGGTGCCGAGATGGAAGGCTATTTCGCCGAAGCCCTGCACGGCCTGAAGGGGCTGCCGCACGTGATCGACATCCGCAACGTCGGCCTGGTCGGCGGCATCGAGCTGCAGCCGCTCGAGGGCCAGCCGAGCCAGCGCGCCTTCCGGATCTTCCTGGACTGCTGGGAGCGCGGCGTGCTGATCCGCACCACCGGCGACACGATCGCGCTGTCGCCGCCGCTGATCATCGGCCGCGCGCACATCGACCGGATCGTCGGGACGATCGCCGACGCGCTCAGGCGCCACGCGTGAACACGGCCCTGCCACACGAGGACCCCGCCTAGCGCCGCCGTATGAGCCTCCTTCGCGCCGACCAGGACCTGACGCGAGACTCTTACTACGCGGCGACGGCAGCGCGCGGGGACGGCTTTCCGGT
Organism: Methylibium sp.; assembly: GCA_035553715.1. GTDB lineage: Bacteria > Pseudomonadota > Gammaproteobacteria > Burkholderiales > Burkholderiaceae_C > Methylibium. The sequence goes on along the minus strand of DATMJX010000105.1, from coordinate 1,334 downwards.
GCTGCAGGACGAGGTCGACGCCGATGTCGCCGTCGTCGGCGGCGGCCTCGCGGGCCTGTCGGCGGCGATCGAGCTGGCCGAGCGCGGCTTCTCGGTCGTGCTGCTGGAGGCGCGCAGCGTCGGCTCCGGTGCCTCGGGGCGCAACGGCGGCCAGGCCATCCACGGCCTGGCCTGCGACCAGGCCGAGATCGAGGCCCAGCTCGGGCTCGCGGCCTCCCAGCGCGTCTGGGCGATGTCGATCGAGGCGCTGGACCTGATCCGCGCACGCTGCCAGCGCTTCGCGATCGACTGCGACTGGCGCGACGGCTGGCTCGGCCTCGCGGTCGACGCGAGGCGCGCCGCCACGCTGCGCCGCTGGCAGGAGCGCATGGCCGGCGTCTACGACTACCCGACCGACTGGATCGCGCCGCAGGAGATCGGCCGCTGGATCGCCAGCCCGCGCTTCCACAGCGGCCTGCACGACGCCCGCTCGGGCCACCTGCACCCGCTGAAGTACTGCCTCGGGCTGGCGCGCGCGGCGCATTCGCTCGGCGTGCGGCTGCACGAGGGCTCGGCCGTGACGGCGCTCGAGCCGGCCGTCGCGCCTGGCACCTCGACGGTGCTGCGCACCGCGCAGGGCCGGGTGCGCGCGCGCCAGGTGCTGCTGGCCGGCAACGTCTATCTGCAGGCGTTCGCCCCGGCCCTGGCGCCGGCGCTGAGCGCACGGATCATGCCGGTCGGCACCTACATCGTCTGCTCGGAGCGGCTCGCGCCGGCGCAGGCGGCCGCGCTGATCCCCTCGCGCGCGGCGGTCTGCGACACCAATTTCGTGCTCGACTACTTCCGCCCGACCGCCGACGACCGGCTGCTCTACGGCGGGCGGGTCAGCTACAGCACCGTGACGCCGAAGGATCTGGCGGCCAGCCTGCACCGGCGCATGGTGCGGAGCTTCCCGCAGCTCGCGACCACGAAGATCGAGCACGCCTGGGGCGGCTTCGTCGACATCTCGATGAACCGTGCCCCCGACTTCGGCCGCCTGCCCGTGCAGGGCACGGCGTGCTCGAGCCTCTATTACCTGCAGGGCTTTTCGGGCCACGGCCTGGCGCTGAGCGGCCTGGCGGGCAAGCTGGTCGCCGAGGCGATGGCCGGCGACGCCTCGCGCTTCGACACCTTCGCGCGCCTGAAGCACCGGCCCTTTCCCGGCGGGCGGCTGCTGCGCCGGCCCGCGCTGGTGCTGGGAATGGCCTACTACCGCCTGAGGGACCTGCTGTGAGCCCCGTCATGACGCCCGCACGCACCGGATCGAGGCCACCCGACGCCACCCCGCGCGGCAGGCGTGGCATGACGCTTGCTGC
>DATMJX010000104.1:0-8996 GCA_035553715.1 Methylibium sp. | reverse complement strand
TTCCAGGGCGGTTCGCTCGCGCGAGCCGCGCTGGAATGGCACTCCGCTCCGTGCTGACGACTCCCGGCAAACCCGGCCGCCGCGAGGCCGGCATCCAACCGGAGATTCATCCATGAGCATCTTCAACAAAGTCACCAAGACCTTCCAATGGGGCCAGCACCGGGTCACCATGGAAACCGGCGAGATCGCGCGGCAGGCCAGCGGCGCCGTGCTGGTGGACATCGACGACACCGTCGTGCTGGCGACCGTGGTCGCCTCCAAGTCCGCCAAGCCGGGCCAGGATTTCTTTCCCCTCACGGTCGACTACATCGAGAAGACCTACGCCGCCGGCAAGATCCCGGGCAGCTTCTTCAAGCGCGAAGCCAAGCCCAGCGAGCTCGAGACGCTGACCTCGCGCCTGATCGACCGCCCGATCCGTCCGCTGTTCCCGGAAGGCTTCTACAACGAGGTGCAGGTCGTCATCCACGTGATGTCGCTCAACCCCGAGGTCGACGCCGACATCGCCGCGCTGATCGCGTCGAGCGCGGCGCTCGCCATCTCCGGCATCCCGTTCAACGGCCCGATCGGCGCCGCGCGGGTGGGCTACATCAACGGCGAGTACGTGCTGAACCCGGGCCCGACGCAGCTGGCCGAGAGCAAGCTCGACCTGATCGTCGCCGGCACCGAAGCGGCCGTGCTGATGGTCGAGTCGGAGGCCGACCAGCTGCCCGAAGACATCATGCTCGGCGGCGTGGTGTTCGGCCACGAGCAGGGCAATGTCGCGATCCGCGTGATCAACGAGCTGGTCCGCGAGGCTGGCAAGCCCGAGTGGCAGTGGGAAGCCCCGGCCAAGGACGAGGCCTTCATCGCCAAGGTCAACGAGCTCGGCGAAGCCAAGCTGCGCGCCGCCTACCAGATCCGCTCCAAGCAGGACCGCACCCAGGCCTGCCGCGCCGCCTACGCCGAAGTGCTGGCCGCGCTGGCCGAAGGCGGCGCCGCGGTCGACAAGGTGAAGGTCGAAAACCTGCTGTTCGACATCGAGGCCAAGATCGTCCGCAGCCAGATCCTGGCCGGCGAGCCGCGCATCGACGGCCGCGACACCCGCACCGTGCGCCCGATCGAGATCCGCTCCTCGGTGCTGCCGCGCACCCACGGCTCGGCGCTGTTCACGCGCGGCGAGACCCAGGCGCTGGTCATCACGACCCTCGGCACCGAACGCGACGCACAGCGCATCGACGCGCTGGCCGGCGAGTTCGAGGACCGCTTCATGTTCCACTACAACATGCCTCCCTTCGCCACCGGCGAGACGGGTCGCGTGGGTAGCCCGAAGCGCCGCGAGATCGGCCACGGCCGCCTGGCCAAGCGCGCGCTGATCCCGGTGCTGCCGAGCAAGGACGAGTTCGCCTACTCGCTGCGCGTGGTCTCCGAGATCACCGAGTCGAATGGTTCGTCGTCGATGGCCTCGGTCTGCGGCGGCTGCCTGGCGATGATGGACGCCGGCGTGCCGCTGAAGGCGCATGTGGCCGGCATCGCGATGGGCCTGATCAAGGAAGGCAACCGCTTCGCGGTGCTGACCGACATCCTCGGCGACGAGGACCACCTCGGCGACATGGACTTCAAGGTGGCCGGCACGACCACCGGCGTGACCGCCCTGCAGATGGACATCAAGATCCAGGGCATCACCAAGGAGATCATGCAGGTCGCGCTCGCCCAGGCCAAGGAAGCCCGTCTGCACATCCTCGGCAAGATGGTCGAGGCGGTGGCGGGTGCGAAGACCGAGCTGTCGGAATTCGCGCCGCGCTTGTACGTGATGAAGATCAACCCCGAGAAGATCCGCGACGTGATCGGCAAGGGCGGCGCGACGATCCGTGCGCTGACCGAGGAGACCGGCACGCAGATCAACATCGAGGAAGACGGCACCATCACCGTCGCCGCCACCGACGGCGAGAAGGCCGCCGCGGCGATGAAGCGCATCGAGGAGATCACGGCCGAGGCCGAGATCGGCAAGGTCTACGAGGGCCCGGTCACCAAGATCCTGGACTTCGGTGCGCTCGTGAACATCCTGCCCGGCAAGGACGGCCTGCTGCACATCAGCCAGATCGCGCACCAGCGCGTCGAGAAGGTCGAGGACTTCCTGAAGGAAGGCCAGATCGTGCAGGTCAAGGTGCTCGAGACCGACGAGAAGGGCCGCATCAAGCTGTCGATGAAGGCTCTGCTCGAGAAGCCCGAGGGCTATGTCGAGCCCGAGCGTCCGCCGCGCCGCGAATTTGGTGACCGCGGTGACCGCGGCCGCGACCGTGGCGATCGTCCGCCGCGCCGCGAGCGCAGCGAGCGCTCGGAAGCGCCGGCCGAGGCCGACACGCCTCAGTCGGAGTGAGATCACGGGCCCGCCGTCCCCTGGGATGGCGGGCCTGTCGCGCCCTCCGCAGCCACGATGCAAGCGATCGAGATCAGCCAGCCCGGCGGACCTGAGGTGCTGCGCCTCGTCGAGCGCGCCGACCCGCAACCCGGCCCTGGCGAGTTGCTGATCGAGGTCAGCGCCTCGGGCGTCAACCGCCCGGACCTGCTGCAACGCGCCGGCCTCTACCCGCCGCCGCCCGGCGCCTCGGATCTGCCGGGGCTCGAGGTGGCCGGCCGCCTCATTGGCGGCGACCCGGACGCCCTGGCTGCGAGCGGCTTTGCGCTCGGTGAGCGCGTTTGCGCGCTGACCAATGGCGGTGGCTACGCGCGCCGCTGCATCGTGCCGGCCGGGCAGGTGCTGCCGGTCCCGGGGAGCTTGAGCGATGTCGAGGCGGCGAGCCTGCCCGAGACGGTCTTCACCGTCTGGATCAATGTGTTCGAGCGCGGGGCGCTGCGGCCTGGAGAGGCGCTGCTGGTGCAGGGGGGCTCGAGCGGTATCGGTGTGATGGCGATCCAGCTCGGCAAGGCGTTCGGCGCGACGGTGATCGCGACCGTCGGCAGCGATGCCAAGGCCGAAGCCTGTCGCGCGCTCGGCGCCGACCATGCAATCAACTACAAGACACAGGATTTCGTGGCCGAGGTCGAGCGCTTGAGTGGCGGCCGCGGGGTCGACGTGATCCTGGACATGGTCGCGGGCGGTTATGTCGCGCGCGAGCTGCGCTGCCTGGCCGACGATGGCCGCTTGTCGATCATCGCGGTGCAAGGCGGCACCAAGGCCGAAATCGATGCGGGGATGCTGTTGCGGCGGCGCCTGACCATCACCGGCTCGACGCTGCGCCCGCGCAGCGCCGCCTACAAGGCGCACGTCGCTGCAGCGCTGCGCGAGCGCGTGTGGCCGCTCGTCGCACTCGGGCGCGTGCGGCCGGTGATCCACCAAACCTTTCCCGCAGCGCAAGCGGCCGAGGCGCATGCGCTGCTGGAAGCCAGCCAGCATGTCGGCAAGATCGTGCTGACTTGGTGACGAGGAACAAGACGCATGACCGAGATCCCCCGCCGCAAGCTTGTTGTCGGCAACTGGAAGATGCATGGCAGTCACGCTGCCAACGAGGTGTTGCTCGAGGGCCTGAAGACCGCAGGGCCGCTGCCTTGCGAGGTCGCCGTCTGCGTGCCTTTCCCTTATCTCGCGCAGGTTGCCGAGCGGTTCGCTCGCAGCTCGCACGCCTGGGGCGCGCAGGACGTGTCGGCGCACGAGCAGGGCGCCTACACCGGCGAGGTGTCGGCCGCGATGCTTGCCGACTTCGGGTGCCGCTACGCGATCGTTGGCCATTCCGAGCGTCGTGCCCTGCACCACGAGGCCGACCAGCTCGTGGCTGACAAGGCCAAGGCGGCGCTCGCGCGCGGCGTGACGCCGATCGTCTGCGTTGGTGAAACGTTGGCGCAGCGCGAGGCCGGCGAGACGGAGGCTGTGGTCAAGCGTCAGCTCTCGGCGGTGATCCACACGCTTGCGCATTGCGTCGGCGAGATGGTGGTCGCCTACGAACCCGTGTGGGCGATCGGAACCGGCCGCACCGCGAGTCCCGAGCAGGCGCAGGCTGTGCACGCATTGCTGCGGGCGCAGCTGCAGGCCGCGACGCCGCATGCCGCGCGCATGCGGCTGCTCTATGGCGGCAGTGTGAAGCCCGACAACGCGGCGGCGCTGTTCGCCCAGCCCGACATTGATGGCGGCCTGATCGGCGGCGCGTCGCTGAAGGCTGATGATTTCCTCGCGATCTGTCGGGCCGCCACGGCACGCTGACCGCTAGAACCTTTAGGCATCCTGGAGTCGATGAAATGCAGATGGTGTTGACGCTCGTGGTCGTGGTGCAACTGCTCGCCGCGCTGGCGATGATCGGCCTCGTGCTGATCCAGCATGGCAAGGGCGCTGACATGGGGGCCTCGTTCGGCAGCGGCGCATCCGGTAGCTTGTTTGGCGCGACCGGCAGCGCGAACTTCCTGTCGCGGTCCACGGCGGTGTGCGCTGCGGTGTTCTTTGTCTGCACGCTTGCACTGGCCTACTTCGGCAACCTGCGCGGTGTCGTCGGCGACAGCAGCATCCTCGAGCAGCCGGTCCCCGCTGCGAGCGCCCCCGCGGCCCAGATCCCTGGCGCTTTGCCTGCGGCGAGCGCAGTGCCGGCACCGGCGCCGGCGGCCTCGGGTGCGGCGCAGATCCCGACCCAGTGAGGCGAGGCGCCGCAGGCGGCGCGCGCCTGCGGCTTCTGTGTTGCGACGCGAAAAATCGCGCCACTTTCGCAGTAGAATCTTTGGCTGTCCGGTGAGCGAAACCTCATGCAATCCGGGCTGCATCAAGCGTCGTCAAAGACGCAGGGCCGTCGTGGTGAAATTGGTAGACACGCTATCTTGAGGGGGTAGTGGCGAAAGCTGTGCGAGTTCGAGTCTCGCCGACGGCACCAGACAGATTGGAGACAGGTTCGGGTTGCATGCTCATCCGGCGGTAACCCGAGTCCCCTGGCCTTGACGTGCGGGGCAAGGGCGCGCTGAGGGTGTGACGGGTCGAGGTGATCGGTCGTGACAGCGTGCCTTGTTTTGGCCGGATGCGCCCGGAACGCCAACTGTCGACTTTGCGATGAACCTCGAGCCCTACCTGCCGGTCATCCTCTTCATCCTGGTCGGCGCCGCGGTTGGCGTTGCGCCGCAGGTCATCGGGTTCGTGATGGGTCCCCATCGCCCCGACGCCGACAAGAACAGCCCGTACGAATGCGGCTTCGAGGCCTTCGAGGACGCGCGCATGAAGTTTGACGTGCGCTACTACCTCGTCGCGATCCTGTTCATCTTGTTCGACCTCGAGATTGCCTTCCTCTTTCCCTGGGCGGTGGCGCTCAGGGAGATCGGCCCGACCGGCTTCTGGGCCATGATGATCTTCCTCGGCATCCTCGTGGTCGGCTTTGCCTACGAGTGGAAGAAGGGCGCCCTCGACTGGGAGTGAACCATGGGAATTGAAGGGGTCCTCCAGGAAGGGTTCATCACCACTTCCGCCGACAAGCTGATCAACTGGTCGAAGACCGGCTCGCTGTGGCCGATGACCTTCGGCCTCGCGTGCTGCGCGGTCGAGATGATGCACGCCGGCGCGGCGCGTTACGACATCGACCGCTTCGGCATGCTGTTCAGGCCCAGCCCGCGCCAGAGCGACCTGATGATCGTCGCCGGCACGCTGTGCAACAAGATGGCGCCGGCATTGCGCAAGGTCTACGACCAGATGGCCGAGCCGCGCTGGGTCATCAGCATGGGCTCCTGCGCCAACGGCGGCGGCTACTACCACTACAGCTACTCGGTCGTGCGCGGCTGCGACCGCATCGTGCCGGTCGACGTCTACGTGCCCGGCTGCCCGCCGACCGCCGAGGCGCTGCTGTATGGCGTGCTGCAACTGCAGTCGAAGATCCGCCGCGAGAACACCATCGCGCGCTGAGCGCGCGATCCACAGGCCCCGTTGCTCACATGGACCACAAACTCGACGTCCTGCAGCCGGCGCTGGAAGCGGTGCTGGCCGGACGCATCCAATCCCTCGTGCGCGACCGCGGCGAACTCACGCTGACCGTCGCCGCGGCCGACTACCTCGCGGTCTGCACCACGCTGCGCGACCACGCCGAGCTCAGGCTCGAGCAACTGATCGACCTGTGCGGCCTTGACTACTCGGCCTACAAGGACGGCGCGCATTCGGTCTTCACCGACGCGCCTCGCTATGCAGTGGTGCTGCACCTGCTGTCGGTGACGCACAACTGGCGCCTGCGCGTGCGCGTGTTCTGCCCGGACGACGCACTGCCGCTGGTCGCCTCGGTCAACGGCGTGTGGAGCTCGGCCAACTGGTTCGAGCGCGAGGCCTTCGACCTCTACGGCATCGTCTTCGACGGCCACGAGGACCTGCGCCGCATCCTGACCGACTACGGCTTCATCGGCCACCCGTTCCGCAAGGACTTCCCGACCAGCGGGCATGTCGAGATGCGCTACGACCCCGAGCAGCAGCGCGTGGTCTACCAGCCGGTGACGATCGAGCCGCGCGAGATCACGCCGCGCATCATCCGCGAAGACAACTACGGCGGTCTGCACTGACATGGCCGAGATCAAGAACTACACGCTCAACTTCGGCCCGCAGCACCCGGCGGCGCACGGCGTCCTGCGGCTGATCCTCGAACTCGACGGCGAGGTCATCCAGCGCGCCGACCCGCACATCGGCCTGCTGCACCGCGCGACCGAGAAGCTGGCGGAGAGCAAGACCTACATCCAGTCGCTGCCCTACATGGACCGTCTCGACTACGTGTCCATGATGTGCAACGAGCACGCCTACTGCCTCGCGATCGAGAAGCTGCTCGGCGTCGACGTGCCGGTGCGCGCGCAGTACATCCGCGTGATGTTCTCGGAGATCACGCGACTGCTGAACCACCTGCTCTGGCTCGGCTGCCACGGCCTGGACTGCGGTGCGATGAACATCTTCATCTACTGCTTCCGCGAGCGCGAGGACCTGTTCGACATGTACGAGGCGGTGTCGGGCGCGCGCATGCACGCCGCCTACTTCCGCCCGGGCGGCGTCTACCGCGATCTGCCGGACGCGATGCCGCAGTACAAGGCGAGCCGGGTCCGCAATGCCAAGGCGATCGAGCGGCTCAACGAGAACCGCCAGGGCTCGCTGCTCGACTTCATCGACGACTTCACGAAGCGCTTCCCGACCTACGTCGATGAGTACGAGACGCTGCTCACCGACAACCGCATCTGGAAACAGCGCACCGTCGGCATCGGCGTGGTCACGCCGGAGCGCGCGCTCAACCTCGGCTTCACCGGCGCGATGCTGCGCGGCTCGGGCATCGCCTGGGACCTGCGCAAGAACCAGCCCTACGACGTCTACGACCGCATGGACTTCGATGTCCCGGTCGGTGTCACCGGCGACACCTACGACCGCTACCTGGTGCGCATCGAGGAGATGCGCCAGTCCAACCGCATCATCCAGCAGTGCGTGGCCTGGCTGCGCGCCAACCCCGGCCCGGTGATCACCGACAACCACAAGGTGGCGGCGCCAGCACGGGTGGACATGAAGTCCAACATGGAAGAGTTGATCCACCACTTCAAGCTCTTCACCGAGGGCTTCCACGTGCCCGAAGGCGAGGCCTACGCGGCGGTGGAGCACCCGAAGGGCGAGTTCGGCATCTACCTGGTCAGCGACGGCGCCAACAAGCCCTACCGCCTGAAGATTCGCGCGCCGGGCTTCGCGCACCTCGCCGCGCTCGACGAGATGAGCCGCGGCCACATGATCGCCGACGCGGTGGCCGTGATCGGCACGATGGACATCGTGTTCGGGGAGATCGACCGATGAGCGAGTCGATGCAGTTCAGCGAGGCCACGCTGGCGCGCTTCGCGCGCGAGGTCGCCAAGTACCCGGCGGAGCAGAAGCAGTCCGCGGTGATGGCCTGCCTGGCCATCGTGCAGCAGGAGCAGGGCCATGTGTCCGCCGAGGCCGAGAACGGCATCGCGACCTACCTCGGCATGCCGCCGATCGCGGTGCACGAGGTCACGACCTTCTACAACATGTACAACCAGCAGCCGGTCGGCCAGTTCAAGCTGAACGTCTGCACCAACCTGCCGTGCCAGCTGCGCAACGGCGAGACCGCGCTGCAGCACCTGTGCGGCAAGCTCGGCGTCGAGCCCTACGGGACGACCGCCGACGGCGTGTTCACGATCCAGCCGAGCGAATGCCTCGGTGCCTGCGCCGATGCGCCGGTGCTGCTGATCAACGACCGCCAGATGCTCAGCTACATGCACGAGCCGCGCCTCGACGAGCTGGTCGAGACGCTCAAGGCCGCGGCGAAGTGAGGGACACGACCACCATGCTCGACCTGTCGAAGTTCCAGGCCAGCGGTCGCGAGACCTGCTTCCACGGCCGCCACCTGGGGGCGCAAATCGTCGCGGGGCTGGACGGCAGCAACTGGCATTTGCGCGACTACGAGGCGCGCAGCGGCTACCAGGCGCTGCGCAAGATCCTGGGCAAGGACGGCGGCGAGGGCATGACGCCCGACCAGGTGATCGCCGAGGTCAAGGCCTCGGCGCTGCGCGGCCGCGGCGGCGCAGGCTTCCCGACCGGCCTGAAGTGGAGCTTCATGCCGCGCCAGTTCCCGGGCCAGAAGTACCTGGTGTGCAACTCCGACGAGGGCGAGCCGGGCACCTGCAAGGACCGCGACATCCTCGCCTACAACCCGCACATCGTCATCGAGGGCATGTGCATCGCGGCCTACGCGATGGGCATCTCGGTCGGCTACAACTACATCCACGGCGAGATCTTCGAGATCTACGAGCGCTTCGAGGCCGCCCTCGAGGAGGCCCGGGCGGCGGGCTACCTCGGCGCCAACATCCTCGGTTCGAACCACAGCTTCCAGCTGCACGCCCACCACGGCTTCGGCGCCTACATCTGTGGCGAGGAGACCGCGCTGCTCGAGTCGCTCGAGGGCAAGAAGGGTCAGCCGCGCTTCAAGCCGCCGTTCCCGGCCAGCTACGGCCTGTACGGCAAGCCGACGACGATCAACAACACCGAGACCTTCGCCGCGGTGCCCTGGATCATCCGCAACGGCGGCGATGCC
>DATMJX010000103.1:0-8618 GCA_035553715.1 Methylibium sp. | reverse complement strand
GCCCCCGACCGTCCGCCGTCCGTGCCACGCTGAACTACACCGTGGACAACGGCATTGCGCCGGACTACTACTTCTACGAGCCCGACCCCACGCTGGCGCTGAACCCGCCGGGCACTGACCAGCGCGAGGTCGCGATCCACGACGGCTGGCCCGAGGTCGAGCGGCTGTCGACCGACCGCGAAGGCTTCGAGCTGCACCGCTTCAGCGGCGAGGGCGAGGAACGCTTCGTGAACTTCGACGACGACGCGGCGGTCAAGACGGTGTTCTATGCGCAGGTGATCGACTTCGTGCGCCGCCACACCGGCGCGCGGCGCGTGGTGGTGTTCGATCACACGCTGCGCAAGCGCCTGCCGGCGGACCTGAAGCAGCAGACCACGGTGCAGCGACCGGCCGTGATGCTGGTGCACAGCGACTACACGGTCGCGAGCGGGCCGCAGCGCGTGCGCGACGTGCTGCCCGACGAGGCCGAGGCGCTGCTGCAGCGCCGCGTCGCCTTCTACAACGTCTGGAAGCCGTTGTACCGGCGCGTCGAGGAGCTGCCGCTGGCGATGTGCGACGCGCGCACCCATGCGCCCGAGGACATGCTGCGCATGGACCTGAAGTACCGCGAGCGCACCGGCGAGATCTACGTGATGCGCTGGTCGAGCGCGCACCGCTGGCTCTACTTCCCGCAGATGGAGGCCGACGACGCGCTGCTGCTGAAGACCTACGACTCCGAGACCGACGGCCGCGCCCGCTTCGTCGGCCACAGCGCCTTCGAGGATCCGAGCTCGCCGTCCGATGCGCCCCAGCGCGAGAGCGTCGAGGTGCGCACGATGGCCTTCTTCTGACGCCCGCGGCCGTGGCGCCGCCGGGGGGCGGCGGCTCTAAGATGCCGCGCATGGACACCGTCGCGGCCCGTCAGCGCATCGCCGTCATCGCGGGCGACGGCATCGGCATGGAGGTCATGCCCGAGGGCCTGCGCGTGCTCGAGGCCGCGGCGCGGCGTTTCGGGCTCGCGCTCGAATTCGAGCATTTCGACTGGGCCTGCGTCGACTACTGGCGCAAGACCGGCGAGATGCTGCCGCCCGACTGGCAGGCGACGCTGCAGGGCTTCGATGCGATCTACTTCGGCGCCGTCGGCTGGCCGGCGGTGGTGCCGGACCATGTGTCGCTGTGGGGCTCGCTCTTGAAGTTCCGGCGCGACTTCGACCAGTACGTGAACCTGCGTCCGGTGCGGCTGCTGCCCGGCGTGCCCTCGCCGCTGGCGAACAGGAAGCCCGGCGACATCGATTTCCTGATCGTGCGCGAGAACACCGAGGGCGAGTACACCCGGCTCGGCGGCGTGATGTTCGAGGGCACCGAGCGCGAGATCGTGATCCAGGAGTCGGTGTTCAGCCGCCACGGCACCGATCGCGTGCTGAGGTTCGCCTTCGAGCTCGCCGCGCAGCGAGCGCGCAAGCACCTGACCGTGGCGACCAAGAGCAACGGCGTTGCGATCAGCATGCCCTGGTGGGACGGTCGTGCCGACGCGGTCGGCGCGGGCTACCCGCAGGTCACGGTCGACAAGCAGCACATCGACATCCTGTCCGCGCGCTTCGTGCTGCAGCCGCAGCGCTTCGACGTGGTGGTTGCGAGCAACCTGTTCGGCGACATCCTGTCCGACCTCGGACCGGCCTGCACCGGCACGATCGGCCTGGCGCCCTCGGCCAACCTGAATCCGGAGCGGCGCTTCCCCTCGCTGTTCGAGCCGGTGCACGGCTCGGCGCCGGACATCCACGGCCAGGGCATCGCGAACCCGATCGCGATGATCTGGTCGGGCGCGCTGATGCTCGACTTCCTCGGCCACCGCGCGGCGCACGACGCGATCGTCGCGGCGATCGAGCGGGTGCTGCTCGAGGGGCCGCGCACGCCCGACCTCGGCGGGGCGGGCAACACCCGCCAGGTCGGCGAAGCCATCGCGGCGGCCCTTGTCAAATAAGAATTATTCGCATTAATATCGGGCCCTGACCCAGCCACGGGCGGCCCGCTCCCTCGCCCCAGCCAGCCTCTGCCACCCCGATGCCGCGCGATGCGGCGGAGATGCCCATGAGCTGCCGCGCGACCTGCCACCCCGATCCTGCCGCCCTGGCCGACCCCGACGAGGGCGTGCCGCTGCCCAGCGCCGAGGCGCTGATCGCCGGCACGCTGGCGCTGATGACCGGCGTGGCCGAGCGGGCCGCGCTGACCCAGCCGCTGGCCGCGCACGCGCAGAGCCTGATGATGTCGGTCAAGGTCGGCGCCAACCTGGGTCGCCTGGCCGAGCATCCGCAGCTCAGCGCCCCGTTGCGCAGCACGCTCGCGCGGCTGCAGGGTCACTGGGAGCGGCTGATCGCGCCGGCGGCGCTCCCCGCGGCCGAGCCCGATCGCCGGCTCTGGCACGCGCGCGCCGAGCGGCTGCAGTGAAGTGCGCGCCGGCGCTCAGCCGCGCATCAAGGCCTCGATCTCGGCGGGCTCGACCGGCACGTCGCGGCTCAGCAGCTCGCAGCCCGTGGGCGTGACGAGCGCGTCGTCCTCGATGCGGATGCCGATGTGCCACCAGCGCGCGTCGATGTCGGGCGCTGGGCGCACGTAGAGGCCGGGTTCGACCGTCAGCACCATGCCCGGGTGCAGGAGGCGCGAGGGCTTCTTGACGACACGGCCCCCCAGGCCGTCGGGCTGCTCGACGGGCGCCTCGCCGGCCTCTAGGTAGTCGCCGACGTCGTGCACGTCCAGGCCGAGCCAGTGGCCGATGCCGTGCATGTAGTAGCGCCGGTAGGCCGCGCTGGCCAGCACGTCCTCGATGCCACCGAGCTTCGCGGCGTCGAGCAGGCCGAGGTCGAGCAGGCCCTGGCTGAGCACCCGCGCGGCGGCCCAGTGAGCGTCGAGCTTGCGCGCGCCGGGGCGGACCTCGGCGATCGCCGCGCGCTGCGCTGCCAGCACCAGCTCGTAGAGCGCGCGCTGCGGGCCGCTGAAGCGGCCGTTGACCGGGAAGCAGCGGGTGATGTCGCTGGCGTAGCTCCCGAACTCGCAGCCGGCGTCGACCAGGCAGAGCTCGCCGTCGCGCAGCTCGGCCTCGCCGGCCGGGTGGTGCAGGATGCAGGCGTTCGCGCCGGTCGCGACGATCGAGGGATAGGCCGGCCCGGCCGCGCCCTGGCGGCGGAACTCGTGCAGCAGCTCGGCCTCGAGCGCGTACTCGTGCAGGCCCGGTCGGCAGGCGCGCATCGCGCGCGCATGGGCGGCTGCGCCGATCGCGCCAGCGCGGCGCAGCAGCGCGATCTCGTGCCCGTCCTTGAACAGGCGCAGATCGTCGAGCAGCGGGCCGAGGTCGCGCTGCTGGCTTGGCGCCGCGACGCCGCTGCGCGCCTGGGCGCGCAGCGCCTCGAGCCAGCCGCCGACACGCGCGGCCAGGCCGGCGGGGCCGGCGAAGGGGAACCACACGGCCGGCTGCCCGGCCAGGCGCTCGGGCAGCACGGTGTCGAGCGCCTCCAGCGGCAGCGCCGCGTCGACGCCGAGCGTGGCTGGCGCGGCCTCGGGACCCAGGCGCAGGCCGTCCCAGATCTCGCGCTCGGCGTCGCGCGGTCGGCACAGCAGCAGGCTGCGGCCTTCGGCGTCGAGCACGAGCCAGGCGTCGGGCTCGGCGAAGCCGCTGAGGTAGTAGAAGCTGCTGTCGTGGCGGTAGGGGTGCTCGCTGTCGCCGTTGCGCAGGCGCTCGGGCGCGGTCGGCAGCACCGCGACGCCGCCGCCGGCGGCGCGCAGTGCCGCGGCGACGCGCGCGCGGCGCTCGCGGTACACGCTGGGATCGGCGCTCAGGCTCATGGGGTCTTGTCGCGGGTCGTTACGCTTCGGGCAGTCTAGGGAAGAAAGGATCGCCATGCGCTACCGCCGCCTCGGCCGCTCGGGCCTGCAGATCAGCGAGCTCTCGCTCGGCTCCTGGGTGACGTATCACAACCAGGTCGATGTCGCGGCCGCGAAGGAGATGCTGGCCGCCGCCTTCGATGCCGGCGTCAACTTCTTCGACAACGCCGAGGCCTACGCCGACGGCCAGAGCGAGACCATCATGGGCGAGGCGCTGCGCCAGCTCGGCCGCTCGCCGCTGGACTACCTCGTCTCGACCAAGTTCTTCTGGGGCCTGGGGCGCGGCAGGCCGGGCGAGCGCCCGCGCATCAACGGCCAGGACACGCTCAACCGCAAGTACCTGCACCACGCGATCGACGGTTCCCTGAAGCGCCTGCAGCGCGAGTGCATCGACCTCGTCTACTGCCACCGCCCCGACCCGAACACGCCCGTCGAGGAGACGGTGTGGGCGCTGCACGACCTGATCCAGCGCGGCAAGATCCTCTACTGGGGCACCAGCGAGTGGCCGGCCACGGCGATCCGCGAGGCCTGGGACCTCGCCGAGCGCCACCACCTGCACAAGCCCATCGTCGAGCAGCCGCAGTACAACCTGTTCGCACGCCGGCGCGTCGAGAAGGAGTACGCGAGGCTGTACGAGAGCATCGGGCTGGGCCTGACGACCTGGAGCCCGCTGGCCTCGGGGCTGCTGAGCGGCAAGTACCGCGACGGCGTGCCGCCGGGCAGCCGCGGCGCGATCGAGAGCCTGGCCTGGCTGCGCGAGGGCCTGACCGATCCGGCCAGGAATGCCGCGGTCGCGAAGCTCGCGCCGATCGCCGCCGAGCTCGGCGCCAGCCTCGCCCAGCTCGCGATCGCCTGGTGCAACCACAACCCGAACGTCAGCAGCGTGATCCTCGGCGCGAGCCGCGTCGAGCAGCTGCGCGACAACCTCAAGGCGCTCGAGCTGACGCCGCGGCTCACGCGGGACGTGCTGTCCCGCATCGACGCCGCGACCCGCGGGCTGGCGAGCTAGCGCGGCGCGGGGCCGGCTGTCACGCGCCGGTCACGCGCGGTGCAAAAAATCGGGGGCTTTCCCGCCTGCTGGAGAGCTCCCCGATGACCGCGCGTCCCCGCTCCTCGTCCATTCCCTTTTCCTGGGCCCGCACGCTGCTGGCCGGGGCCGCGAGCCTGGCCGTCACCGGGGCGCTGATCGCCTGTGGCGGCGGCAGTGCGGGCGATTCGCGCGAGACGGCGCAGACCCTGCCGGTCGGGGTCGGCGGCGGCCGGCCGGTCACCGGCCTGACGCTGGCCAGGCTCGGCAGCTGGCAGTCCGGCGGCGGCAACGGCGCCTCCGAGATCCCGGCCTACGACCCGGGGACGCGGCGCGTGTTCGTCGTCAACGGCGCGCTCGGCACGGTCGAGGTGCTCGACCTGTCCGACCCGAGCGCGCCGACGCTGGTGCAGACCCTCGCGACCGCGAGCTTCGGCCCGGGCCTCGGCGGGGCGAACAGCGTCGCGGTCAAGGACGGTCTGGTCGCGCTCGCGATCGAGGCGCAGCCCAAGACCCGCCCCGGCGTCGTCGTCCTGCTCGATGCGCGCACGCTGGCGCTGGTCTCGACCGTCGAGGTCGGCGCGCTGCCCGACATGCTCACCTTCACGCCCGACGGCAAGTTCCTGCTGGTCGCCAACGAGGGCGAGCCGAGCGCCTACAACACCGGCGACGCGGCCGACGATCCGGAGGGCTCGGTCAGCCTCATCGATGTGCGCAAGCCCTCCGAGCCCGTCGTGCGCAGCGTCGACTTTCGCGCCTTCAACGCGCGCAAGGCCGAGCTGCAGGCCGCCGGCGTGCGCCTCTACGGCCCGGGCGCGAGCGTCGCGCAGGACCTCGAGCCCGAGTCCATCGCGGTGTCGCCGAACGGCAAGACCGCCTGGGTCACGCTGCAGGAGAACAACGCGCTGGCGGTGATCGACCTCCTGAGCGCCACCGTGACCGACATCAAGCCGCTCGGCTGGAAGGACTTCAGCCGCGAGGGCTACGGTCTCGATCTCAGCGACGAGGACGCCGGCACCGACACCAACAGCGGCACGCCGAGGATCAACATCGCGCCGCAGCCGGTGCGTGGCCTCTACCTGCCCGACGGCATCGCCAGCTACCAGGTCAACGGCAAGACCTTCCTCGTGACGGCCAACGAGGGCGACGCGCGTGCCGACTGGCCGGGCTTCAACGAGGAGACGCGGGTGCGCGAGCACTGCTCCGCGGGCGGCCTCGACCCGGCGGTGTTCGGCCCCGACGCGGCGCGGCTGCTGCGCGACTCCAACCTCGGCCGGCTGCGCATCACCAACACGCCGAACGGCCACGACAGCGGCAAGAACGCGGCCGGCCAGTGCCAGGCGCTGTACGCCTTCGGCGGGCGCTCGTTCTCGATCTGGGATGCCGAGGGCCGGCAGGTCTACGACTCGGGCGACGCGCTCGAGCGCATCACGCGCGACGCCGCCGCGGCGCTGGCCGCCGACCCGGCCAGCCCCTACGCCTTCCGTTTCAACACGAGCCACGACAACGACAGCCTCGACGGCCGCAGCCCGACCAAGGGGCCGGAGCCGGAGGGCGTCGTGATCGGGACCTTCGGCGGCCGCAGCTTCGCCTTCGTCGGGCTGGAGCGCGTCGGCGGCATCGCGGTGTTCGACATCAGCGACCCGGCCGCGCCGGTGTTCGCCGACTACCTGAACACCCGCAACGGACTCACCGGCGACCGCGGCCCCGAGGGCCTGGCGCTGGTGAAGGTCGAGGACTCGCCGACCGGCGAGCCGCTGCTGATCGTCGGCCACGAGGTCAGCGGCACGACCGTCGTCTACCGCATCGCGCTGCGTTACTGAGGGGGAGAGCCGGAGGGGCGCGGTCGCCGCGCTCAGCCGGCGTGCAGCGTCGGCAGCGCCTGCGGGTCGATGCGGGTGGCCGGGTGGACGGGCGGCAGCTCCATCCCCTGGCGCTTGGCGGCGCGCTTCTCGGCGGCGGCGCGGCGGCGGTTGTCGGCCACCACGTCCATCTGCATGCGCACGAAGTTGGCGAAGCCCTCGATCGCGGCCTCGCCGCCGAACAGCGTGCCGGTGCGCGGCAGCTTGACCGCCTTGCCCTCGCGCAGCACCAGCGTCAGCGAGCAGCTGCCCGGGCGCAGCGCCGCCGGCAGCCAGGCCGGCAGGCCCGCCGGGTAGCGCTCCGAGACATGGACCTCGCGCAGCTCGGACACCGCGACGCGCCGGGTCGACTGCTGCCAGCCGCGCCGCCAGGACACGAACTTCACGCTCGCCGCGGCGCGCTCCCAGGTCCACAGGTCCCACACGATCGAGCCGAGCCAGATCAGCTCGGCCGGCACCAGCAGCCAGGCGCTGCTCTGCAGCGCGGCGGCGGCGATCACGCCGCTCGCGGCGACCAGACCCAGCACGGCCCAGCCGTCGGCACGGTCCAGGGCCCAGAGGCTGCGGTGGTAGACGAGGGAGTCGGTGTGCTCGCCCGACAGCGGCTCGCGCGCCAGCATCACCGTGCGCACGCCGCGGACCGCCCAGTGCTGGGCCAGCACGGCCAGCACCGCAGCGATCAGCCACACCAGCGCGGTTCCCAGCGCTTCCATCGCATCACCTCCGGTCCTGCAAGTCCTCCCAGCGTTGCGGCGTGCCGACATCGACCCACCGGCCGGTGTAGACACTGCCGCCGAGGCGCCCCTGGGCGATGGCGGCCTCGAGGCAGGGGCGCAGCGCGGCACGTTCGCCGTCGCGCAGGCCCTGCACGAGCGCCGATTGGAACAAGCCCACCGTCGAGTACGTGTAACGACCGATGACACCCGCCGCGTCGCGGGGCCGCACGCGGCCTCCGGCGTCCAGTCCGAAGTCGCCCGCGGGGTGGTGGGGTGGGTTGGGCACCAGCCAGAGGTGGCCGAGATCGCCGCCGGCCGTGACGGGTGTCACGCCCCGCGCATCGAAGCGGAAGTCCGGCATCCAGGCGTCGCCCGCCACGACCCAAAAGGTGTCGCTTTGCAACAGCGGCAAGGCGTGAACGATGCCGCCCGCGGTCTCGAGCGCGCCGCCGAAATCGCGCCCCTCCATGGAATAGCGCACGCGCAGCCCCCAGCGCGCGCCGTCACCGAGCGCCGCCGGGAACTGCTCTTCGAGCCAGGCGGTGTTGATCACGACCTCGCGCACGCCGTCGCGCGCCAGCGCCTCGAGCTGCCATTCGATCAGCGGCTTGCCGTGCACCGGCAGCAGCGGCTTGGGGCGCCGGTCGGTCAGCGGGCGCATGCGCTCGCCGCGTCCGGCGGCCAGGATCAATGCCGGCAGCGGCTTCACGGAGCCCCCCGTCGCACGCGCTGGCAGTCGGCGCGGGCCGGCGCGAAGCCCTCGAGCAGCACCGCCAGCGCGGCCTCGGCACGCGCCGAGTTGTCGGCCCGGTGGTGGCAGACATAGAGGTCCAGCGTCACGGCGCCGAGCTCGGGCCAGGTGTGCACCGCCAGGTGCGACTCCGCCAGCAGCAGCACGCCGGTGACGCCGCGCGGCTCGCCCCCCTCGGCCGGGAAGGGATGGAAGCATTCGCCGACCTGCTGCAGCCCGGCGCGCGGTCGAGCGCGCCGGCACAGCGCGCGCAGCGCGGCCGTGTCGGTGAGCACCGGCTGGCCGGGGGCGCAGCCGCTCAGATCGGCGGTGAGGTGCAGGCCCTGCATGGGGTCGGGAGGGCGCGGGACGCGGGCTCGTAAAATCGCGGATTCTGCCGCCACCGCGGCCCCACCCGACCCCCGCGA
>DATMJX010000102.1:0-4929 GCA_035553715.1 Methylibium sp. | reverse complement strand
GGGCCGCGCTCGCGCCACACATTGATGCGCTCGACATACACGACGCTGTGCCGGTAGGGCGGGTAGTAAACCTCGTAGGGCGCGAGCGGGAACCAGCCGATCGGGGCGCCGAAGCCGATGCTCCAGCTCAGGTGGCCCGATTGGCCGCCGACCCAGCCGACCAGCGCCGGTGTCCAGACCGGCCGCGCGACGATCGGGCCCGGCACCCAGCCCCAGCGGTGGTCGACCAGCGCCCAGCGGCCATAGTGGAAGGGCGCGAAGCCCCAGGGGCTGTCGTCGACCCAGGTCCAGCCCCAGGGGGCGAGCCAGGCCCAGTGGCCGTAGCGGTAGGGCGCCCAGCCGTAGGGGACGGCCGCCGGGTACCAGATCGCGCCGTAGCCGCTGTCGATCTCCCAGCGGCCGTGTTCGTCCAGGGCCTCGATGCCGGTGGTCTCGGGCGAGACATAACGGCTCGCGATCAGGCGGTCGTGCTCGCGGTCGCGCGCCTCGGCCCAGCGGTCGAAGTCGTCGCGCGGGCCGATCGCGCGCAGCTGCAGCGTGCCGCCGCCGCGCTCGACCAGGCTCTCCTGGCCGGCCTCGAGGTTCACGCTGTTGGTCGGCGTGACGACGCGCAGCCGGCCCGCCAGCGCACGCACCGTGTAGGCGCGCAGGTCCGGGTCGTAGGCGACGCGGTAGTCGCCCGGCTGCAGCGCCTCCGCCCGCACACCCTCGGCGCTGAGGCTGAAGGCGTCGCCGGTGGGCAGGTTGCGCACGCGCGCGCGCACCGTGCCCTGGGCGACGTCGATCGCGATGCCGTGGTCGTCGAGCTGCGAGAACACCGCCTGGGTGTTGCCGTCCAGGCGGACCGCGGCGCTGCCGATGCGCAGTTCGGCCTGGCTGCCCGGCGGGACCCAGAGCGCGGTCTCGGTCGTGACCGGCTGGTTGGCCCGTGCCGGCTCCCAGGCCGCGCCGCGCTCGCGCGACAGGTCGGCCGGGCCGCGCAGCAGGCTGACGCGGCCGACCCGCGCCGGCGGGTCTTGCGCCGCGTCGGGGTCGACCTCGGCGTGCACCGGCAGCGCGAGCAGCAGGGCGCTCAACCCGGCCAGCAGCCCGCGCAGACCGAGGCGCCGGCGCGCTGGACGGGGGGAGGTCTTGGGGGCAGGGGAGAGCGTGTCGTTCATCGGGCTACCTCGCGGCCACATCGCGGCCTGAGCCCGTCTAACGCACGGACCGGCCTGGCGGTGCAATCCCGGCGCACCGGGCGCTGCAAAGAAATGCAAACGGCCCGCCGGAGGGCGGGCCGTTACGAGGGGCGACCCGCCGGGGGCGGGTGCGTCAGCGGCTCAAATCACCGCCGCGATCGCCTTCGCGACCGTGTCGAGGTTCTTCTCGTTCAGCGCGGCGACGCAGATGCGACCCGAATCGACGCCGTAGACGCCGAATTCGCTGCGCAGGCGCTGCATCTGCGCGGCGTTCAGGCCCGAGTAGCTGAACATGCCCTGCTGGGTCGTGATGTAGCTCAGGTCGCCCGGCACGCCGGCGGCCTTGAGCTTGGCGACCAGCGCGACGCGCATCGCCTTGATGCGCTGGCGCATGCCGGCGAGCTCCTCCTCCCACTGCGCGCGCAGCGCCGGCGTCGTCAGCACGGTCGCGACGACCGCGGCGCCATGGGTCGGCGGGTTCGAGTAGTTGGTGCGGATCACGATCTTGAGCTGGCTCAGCACGCGCGCCGCCTCGTCCTTGCTCGCGCACACGACGCTGAGCGCGCCGACGCGCTCGCCGTACAGCGAGAAGCTCTTGCTGAAGCTGGTCGAGACGAAGAAGTCCAGGCCGGCGTCCAGGAAGGCCTGCACCACCGCACCGTCCTCGGCGATGCCCTGGCCGAAGCCCTGGTAGGCCATGTCGAGGAAGGGCACCAGGTTCTTCGCCTTCACCGCGGCGATCACCTGCTGCCATTGCGCCGCCGTCAGGTCGTAGCCGGTCGGGTTGTGGCAGCAGGCGTGCAGCACGACGATCGTGCCCGCGGCCGCGGCATTCAGCGCGCCGAGCAGCGCGTCGAAGGCGATGCCGCGCTGGGCCGCGTCGTAATAGGGATAGGTGCCGACTGTGAAGCCGGCATTGGTGAACAGCGCGCGGTGGTTCTCCCAGCTCGGGTCACTGATCAGCACTTGGGCCTTCGGGTCCAGGCGCTTGAGGAAGTCGGCGCCGACCTTCAGGCCGCCGGTGCCACCCAGGCCCTGGACCGTCGCGATGCGACCGCTGGCAGCGGCGGCTTCCCCGAACACCAGGGTCTGCACGGCCTTGTCGTAGGCGGCGATGCCGTCGATCGGCAGGTAGCCGCGCGGCACCGGCTTCGCGTTCATCTGCGCCTCGGCCGCCGCCACGCATTGCAGCAGCGGCAGCTTGCCGTTCTCGTCGTAGTAGACGCCGACGCCGAGGTTGACCTTGTTCGGGTTCGGGTCGGCGTTGAACTGCTCGTTCAGGCCCAGGATCGGATCACGGGGCGCCATCTCGACGGCGGCAAACAAGGCGGACATGGAGGCTCTTGGTGAGGATGGGTGGAAGGAGACGGTGTAAATCCGCTACGCTGCCGGATTACCCCAGGGATAACCCCGAATTCTACCGAGCCGCACGATGGCTGCCTTGACCGAAGTCGCCGACCCCGCCTCCGCCCCGGGCGCCCCCGCAGGCTCGTTCGTGAGCTTCCCCGATTCGCCCTTCCAGCTATTCCAGCCCTATGCGCCGGCGGGGGACCAGCCGCAGGCGATCGAGAAGCTGGTCGAGGGCGTGCGCGACGGCGAGGTGTTCCAGATCCTGCTCGGCGTCACCGGCTCGGGCAAGACCTACACGATGGCCAACGTGATCGCGCGGCTCGGCCGCCCGGCGATCGTGTTCGCGCCGAACAAGACCCTGGCCGCGCAGCTCTATGCCGAGTTCCGCGAGTTCTTCCCGAAGAACGCGGTCGAGTACTTCGTCAGCTACTACGACTACTACCAGCCCGAGGCCTACGTCCCGCAGCGCGACCTGTTCATCGAGAAGGACAGCGCGATCAACGAGCACATCGAGCAGATGCGCCTGTCGGCCACCAAGAGCCTGCTGGAGCGCCGCGACGTGATCATCGTCGCGACCGTCAGCGCGATCTACGGCATCGGCAAGCCCGAGGACTACCTCGAGATGCGGCTGGTGCTGCGCAGCGGCAGCAAGCTCGGCCAGCGCGACCTGATCGCGCAGCTGATCCGCATGCAGTACACGCGCAACGAGACCGACTTCTCGCGCGGGACCTTCCGCGTGCGCGGCGATACCGTCGACGTGTTCCCGGCCGAGCACTCGGAGCTGGCGATCCGCATCGAGCTGTTCGACGACGAGGTCGAGGCCCTGAGCCTGTTCGACCCGCTGACCGGCCGCATCCGCCAGAAGGTGCCGCGCTTTGTCGTCTACCCCTCGAGCCACTACGTGACGCCGCGCGAGCAGGTGCTGCGCGCGATCGAGGGCATCAAGGACGAGCTGCGCACGCGGCTCGACGAGCTGGTGAAGTCCGGCAAGCTGGTCGAGGCGCAGCGGCTCGAGCAGCGCACCCGCTTCGACCTCGAGATGCTGCAGGAGATCGGCCACTGCAAGGGCATCGAGAACTACACCCGCCACCTCAGCGGCGCCGCGCCGGGCGAGCCGCCGCCGACGCTGGTCGACTACCTGCCCGGCGACGCGCTGATGTTCCTCGACGAGAGCCATGTGCTGATCGGCCAGCTCGGCGGCATGTACAACGGCGACCGTGCGCGCAAGACGACGCTGGTGGAGTACGGTTTCCGCCTGCCCTCGGCGATCGACAACCGGCCGCTGAAGTTCGAGGAGTTCGAGCGCAAGGTGCGCCAGGCGATCTTCGTCTCGGCCACGCCGGCCGACTACGAGAAGCAGCACGCCGGCCAGGTGGTCGAGCAGCTGGTGCGGCCCACCGGCCTCGTGGACCCGGTCGTCGAGGTGCGCCCGGCCACGCACCAGGTCGACGACGTGCTGCAGGAGATCCGCGAGCGCGTCGACGCCAACGAGCGCGTGCTGATCACGACGCTGACCAAGCGCATGGCCGAGCAGCTGACCGACTACCTGGCCGACAACGGCGTCAAGGTGCGCTACCTGCACAGCGACGTCGACACCGTCGAGCGCGTCGAGATCCTGCGCGACCTGCGGCTCGGCAGCTTCGACGTGCTGGTCGGCATCAACCTGCTGCGCGAGGGCCTGGACATCCCGGAAGTCTCCCTGGTCGCGATCCTCGACGCCGACAAGGAAGGCTTCCTGCGCGCCGAGCGCAGCCTGATCCAGACCATCGGCCGCGCCGCACGCAACCTCAACGGCAAGGCCATCCTCTACGCCGACCGCATCACCGATTCGATGCGCAAGGCCATCGACGAGACCGAGCGCCGCCGCGCCAAGCAGCTCACCTTCAACGCCGAGCACGGCATCACCGCGCGCAGTATCAAGAAGGAGATCCGCGACCTGATCGACGGCGTGTACTCGGAGAAGGGCCGCGGCGACGACCTGAAGGCCGCGCAGGCCGCCGCCGAGGTCGAGGCGCTGTCCGAGAGGGATCTCGGCAAGCGCATCAAGCAGCTCGAGCGCCAGATGCTCGAGCATGCCAAGAACCTCGAGTTCGAGAAGGCCGCACGCGTGCGCGATCAGCTCGCGCTGCTGCGCGAACAGGCCTTCGGCGGCGCCGGCCACGACCCGCTGCTGCCGCCATCGAGCGAGTCGAACGTCGCGCGTCGCTAGGGCCGCGCGCACCCGGTCGGGGACTTCTGCGCCTCGCGTATGATCATCGGTTAGTCATCCGCGGACTCCTCTGATCGGTTTGCCTCCCTTGCTGCCAGGCGCGTGCGCGCCGGCCGGTTCCGGTCGAAATCTCTCCGAAGAATCTCCTGGTGTCGCTGCAGACGAACGGCGCCGCCGTGGGTCTGCATC
>DATMJX010000101.1:0-15195 GCA_035553715.1 Methylibium sp. | reverse complement strand
GGCCTCGAGCTCGGTGACGCGCACCTGCATCTGGCTGGCGCGGTCGTGCTCGCTGACAAGGCGCTGCTGCGTCTGGCTCACGCCTTCGGCGACCGCACGGCTCTCGGCGGCCATCTCGCGCACCGTGCCGGCCAGGCTGTCGAGCGAATCGGCACGGTCGATCGCCTCGGCATAGCCGCCCAGGCGCTCGGAGAAGCGCCCGGTCTGCGCCCCGAGCGCGGCGATCTCGCCGAGCATCTGGTGGATCGAGGCCTTCAGCGCCTCGCGTGCGACGGCGCGCTCGCGACGCAGCTCGCGCTGGCGCTCCCGCGTGTCGTGCAGCAGCTCGGTGACCGAGCGCACGCCGCGCGCGGTCAGGCCGGTGTCGCTGTCGAACAGCTGGCTGCGCATCGCGCTGCACTGGCCCTGCACCCAGGAGTCGTCCTCGGCCAGGTCGACCAGGCCCTCGGTCAGCTCGCGCGCCAGCTCGCCGAGCTGGCCGAGCAGGTGGTGGCGGTGCTGCAGCACGCGCTGGATGTCAATGCAGGCATCGGAGATGTCGTCGCGCAGCGCCGCCGGCCCCTCGGGGCCGAGGCGCGCCTGCAGCGCGGCGAGGCGCTCGGCGACCTCGCGCCCGCGCGCCTCGCTGGCCGGCAGCGCGGCCTGCACGGTCGCGCCGAGGTCGGCGGCCACGCGCGGCCAGGCGGCCGCATCGGGCGAGCGCGGTGCAGCGACCTCGCCCGGCGTCAGCGATGTCGGCGGCACCGATGCCGATGCCGATGCCGATGCCGATGCCGATGCCGGGGCGGGCGCCGCGGCCGTCGCTTCATCGAGCCCGGCAAAGTCGCTCGCGGCGCCGTCCGGGCTGTCGCTGTCCCAGCTGGCAAGCAGCTGGCCGAGGCGCTGCTGCAGCCGGCGCGCGTCGCTGCGGCTGCCGCCGAGCACGCGCTGCAGGCTGTCCTTTTTGCGCGCGGTGGTCCATTGCCGCCCGCCGCGCTCGAGGCCCCGCATGGTGCGCTCGATCAGGGCAGCCCAGGCACTGCCCTCGCCCGCCGCCTCGGCCGCGGTGCCGGGTGGCGTGCCTCCCCGCTCGGCCTGGTAGGCACGGGCAAAGTTCTCCGGCGTCGGCTCCTGCCGTTCGAGCGCGAGCCGGCGCAACGCCGCCTTGGCCAGCTGCGCCGGCGCCGTGGCGGGCGTCTCGCCGCCAAGCGGCGGCGCGGCCTCGCGGTTCATCGCCACGTCGTCAACCGACGGCGGCGCTGCCGCCCGGTGGTGCCGTGCGCCCCGCGCGCGGTGACTGCCCGGCCGCGGCACGCCGCTCGCCCGGCCACTCGGAGCGCACCGCACGGCCCGGGGCGAAATCGCAGGCGTCGTACCAGGCCTCGAAGTCGGCGGCCGGCATCGGCTCGGCGAAGTAGAAGCCCTGCATGGTGCGGCAGCCGAGGTCGCGCAGGCGATCGATCTGCAGCCGCGTCTCGACCCCCTCGGCGACGACGCGCATCCCCAGCACGTTGGCCAGCGCGAGGATCGCGTTGGCGACCGCCGAGGCGGTCAGCGTCACCCCGAGACCGGTGACGAAGCTGCGGTCGATCTTGAGCTCGCTGATCGGCAGCTCGCTGAGCGCCGCGAGCGAGGAGTAGTCGGTGCCGAAGTCGTCGATCGCGATCTCGACGCCGTACTGGTTGAGCTTGTGCAGCGTCGGGCTGTCCTTGAGCCGCTTCATCAGCGTGCGCTCGGTGATCTCGACCTCGATCGTGCGGTGCGGCACGCCGTGCGACTCGGTGGCGCTGCGGATCCACTCGGCGACGTCGTTGCGCTCGAACACCAGGCTCGGCAGGTTGACCGCGGCCGAGATCTCGATCGGCCGCGCGCGGCGCCGCCAGGCGCCGGTCTGGCGCGCTGCCTCGCGGATCAGCCATTCGCTCATCGGCACGATCAGGCCGGTCTCCTCGGCCAGCGGGATGAACTCGCCCGGGGGCACCAGCACGCCGTTGCGCCGCCAGCGCATCAGCGCCTCGACACCGACCAGGCGCACGCGCTCGTCGTCGCGCTCGTCCAGGTACTGCAGCTTGGGCTGGTAGTACAGCACCAGCTCGTCGCGCTCGATGGCCTTGTGCAGCGCGCTCTGCAGCTCGAGGCGCTCGCGCCCGCGGCTGGCCAGCTCGGGCCGGAACACGGTGTAGTTGTTGCGCCCGCCGTCCTTGACCGAGTACATCGCGACGTCGGCGCTGCTGAGCAGGTCCACGACCGAAGCCCCGTCGCGCGGGAACAGCGACACGCCGACGCTGGCGGTGACGAAGTAGTCCTTGCCGTCGATGATGACCGGCTCGCGCATCTTGCCGAGGATGCGGCGCGCGACCTCGTCGATCGCCTCGTGGGCACGCTGCGGGTCGGCATCGACGTCGGGCAGCAGCGCGACGAACTCGTCGCCGCCGAGCCGACCGACCGCCTCGAGCTGGCGGTAGGCGCGCGAGCCCTCGCTGCGCAGCGACTCGTCCTGCGGCACCGCGTCCGAGTGCCGCACGCAGCCCTTGAGGCGTGCCGCGACCTGGCGCAGCACATCGTCGCCGGCCTGGTGGCCGAGGGTGTCGTTGATCTCCTTGAAACGGTCCAGGTCGATCAGCAGCACCCCGACCTGGTGGTTCAGCCGCCGCGCCTGCTCGACCGCCTTCTCGGCGCGCACCAGCAGGTTGGCGCGGTTGGGCAGCTCGGTGAGGGTGTCGAATTCGGCGAGCCGGCGGATCTTGTCCTCCTGGACGCGCCGCTCCGTCACGTCCTGCACGATGCCGGTGTAGCCGCTCAGGCCGCCCTGCTCGTCGTAGACCGGTTCGGCCTCGACGCGCACGGTGCGCTGGCGGCCGTCGCGCAGCTGCAGCGAGACGTCGTCGGTGAACACGGTGCGGAAGTTCAACGTGTTGCGCAGCCGCGCGACGAACTCCTTGCGGCGCGCCTGCGCGACCATCCAGACGATGCGCATCAGCGTGACCGGCCGGTCCGGCGGCAGCCCGAAGACGCGCAGCGCCTCGGGCGAGAAGCCCAGGCCGCGGCGGTCGCGCCACCACTCGAAGCTGCCCATGCGCGCCAGCTCCTGGGCACGCGCGAGCTTGCTCTCGCTGCGCTTGAGCGCGCTGACGTCGCGCGAGGCCCGCAGCATGTGACGCAGCCGCATCGCCAGCAGGCTCCAGTGCTCGGACTTGACGAAGAAGTCGGTCGCCCCGGCCGCGTAGGCCGCCTTGATCGAATCGTCGTCGTTCAGGCCGGTCAGCATCAGCACCGGCAGCATCTCGAACACGCCCTGCGCACGCAGCTCGCGGCAGGTCTCGAAGCCGCTCAGGCCGCCGGGCATGTCGGCGTCGAGCACGATGATGTCGGGCGACCAGTCGCGCAGCACGGCAAGCGCCGCCTCGCCGCTGGGCACCATCGTCACCGCGAAGCCGCGCCCCTCGAGGGCCGCGGCGGTGACGGTCAGCGTCATCTCGTTGTCGTCGACCAGCAGCACGCGGGCTGCCTCGATCGGCTCCTCGGCAAGATTGACGGCGTGCAGGTTCATCGGTCGGTGGAGGCTGCGATCGGCCAGCCGCTCAGGCGCCGGCCTTGGGCTCGACCAGGGCGCGCAGGCTGTCGCTGACCGCCCCGAGGTCGGCGTGCATGGTATCGACCAGGGCACCGAGTCCCTGCGTCTCGCCGTTGCGGATCATCCGCTCTATGTCGGCACACAGGGCCGACAGCTTGAGCGCGCCGATGCTCGCCATCGACGACTTCAGCGTGTGCGCGACGCTGCGCACGCCATCCATGTCGCCCGCGACCATCGCGGTGTCGAGCTGCGGCATCAGGCGCGCGATCGAGGAGTCGAAGGCCTGCACCACGCGCTCGAGCAGGCGGTTGGCGCCACCCGGGTCGAGGTCGAACAGGCGCTGCAGTGCGGCCGCATCGAGCGGCGAATCGGGGGGCAGGCGATCGGTGGAAGCGGGCACTTGCGTCATGGCGGACTCTTCCGGGGCGGCAGGCGTGACAGGAGGGACGGCGTTCGGAACGCCGACCGGGAGCCAGTGGGCGAGCATCGCATGCAGGCGGCTCTTGCGCAGCGGTTTGGCGAGGTAATCATCGAAGCCGACGGCCCGGTAGCGATCGCGGTCGCTGCCCAGCGCATGGGCGCTCACGGCGATCACCGGCGTCGCCGCCGGCGTCAGGAAAGCGTAACGCTCGGACGGGCCGCGGCGGAAGCAGCCGAGCGCCTCGACCCCGTCCATGCCGGGCATCTGGATGTCCATCAGCACCAGGTCGAAACGCTGCTCGCACAGCGCCTGCAGCCCCTCGACGCCGGACGAGGCCAGGTGCACGCGGGCGCCGAGGCGGCGCAGCATCTGCGCGATGACCTCCTGGTTCACCGGATTGTCCTCGACCACCAGAATGTGGCCGCTCACGCGGGGTGTCAGCGCGGCCGCGGACGGGAGCTCGCCGCCGCTGCCGCCGAGCGCGTGGCGCAGCTGGGCGCGCCGCACGGGCTTGGACAGCAGGGGCATTCCGGCCGGCGCCTGCGCCAGGAGGTCGGGGGCCGGCGCCAGCAGCATGAGCCGCGGCACCGGCTCGCCGGCGGCCTTCAGCAGGGTCTCGGCCACCCGCGCGTTGTCACCGCCGCCGAGCTGCTGGTCGAGCAGGATCACGTCGAAGGCCTCGTCGGCGGCACGCGCGGCCTGCACGCGCGCCAGCGCGGCCGGCGCATCGGCCGCCTCGGCGACACCCAGGCCCCAGCCGCTCATCAGGCCGCGCAGCGCCATGCGCTGGCTCGCGCTGTCATCGACGACCAGCACCCGCCGCGCGGCCAGCGGCGCGGCCGCCGGCTCGACGCCGGCCGCGTGCGGCGGCTGCAG
Source organism: Methylibium sp. (assembly GCA_035553715.1). Lineage (GTDB taxonomy): Bacteria > Pseudomonadota > Gammaproteobacteria > Burkholderiales > Burkholderiaceae_C > Methylibium. The sequence goes on along the minus strand of DATMJX010000101.1, from coordinate 10,345 downwards.
CGGCACGCGCAGCGTGAACACCGAGCCGCGGCCCGGCTCGCTGCTCGCGTCGATCATGCCGCCCATCAGCGCCGCGAGCTGGCGGGCGATCGCCAGCCCCAGGCCAGCGCCGCCATAGCGCCGCGCCATGCCGCCGCTGGCCTGGGTGAAGGGGGTGAACAGGCTGGCCAGCACCTCCGCGTCGATGCCGATGCCGGTGTCGGTGACGGCGAACTCGATCCACCAGCCCCCGCCGACGGTCGGCTGCGGCGCGCGCCGCAGCTCGACGATGACCTCGCCGCGCTCGGTGAACTTGATCGCGTTGGCCACCAGGTTGTGCAGCACCTGGCGCAGCCGCAGCGCATCGCCATGGGCGCGCTCGGGCAGGCCCGGCCCCTCGAGCAGCGTCAGCTCGAGGCCGCGCTCATGGGCCCGAGCGGCCAGCAGCTCCAGCACGTCCTCGGCCACCACGCGCGGCTCGAAGTCGGCCGGCGCGAGCGTCAGCGAGCCGGTGTCCATGCGCGAGTAGTCGAGGATGTCCTGGATGATGTCGAACAGCTCCTCGCCGCAGCGGTAGGCCGCCTGCGCGTAGCGCTGCTGGCGGCCGTCCAGCGGCGTGCCGAGCAGCAGTTCGGTCATGCCGAGGATGCCGTTGATCGGCGTGTGGATCTCATGGCTCATGTTGGCCATGAAACGGCTCTTGGCCTGGCTTGCCGCCTCGGCGCGCAGCGCCAGCGACTGGGCCGCGCGGCTGGCCTGCTGCAGCTCGGCCTCGCGCGCGGCGATCTCGTTGCGGTGCTCGCGCAGCCGCGCGAGCATGCCGTTGAAGCGGCCGGCCAGCACGCCGAGCTCGTCGGCCGAGCCGACCTCGACCCCCTGGTCGAAGTCGTCGCGCGCGACCCGCTCGGCCGCGCCGTGCAAGGCCTCGATCTGGCGGTGGATGCGGCGCGTGAAGAAGGCGGCGACCCCCAGCCCGAGCGCGAGCATCGCGAGGCTCAGGGCCACGGTGCCCACGAGCAGCACGCCGCCGATCCAGCGGCTGGCCTCGCCGAGCACGGCCGAGAACTCGTCCTCCAGCGGCACCAGCGTGTGGTGCAGGGCCTCGATCTGCTGCACCAGCTCGGCACCGCGTGCCGGCGACGGGCCCCCGCCTATCACCTCGGCGCGCAGTTCGCCTCCCAGCACGCGCAGGCGCTCGATGTGGCCATCGGCCTCGCTCCACAGCGTGATCGCCCGATCGAGGTAATCGACCCGGCGGAAGGTGCGGAACAGCCAGATCAGCCCGTCGATGTCCTCCGGGTGGTTGCGTCCCGCCAGCAAGCCCTCGCGCGCGCGCGCCAGGTCGGGCACCGGCTTCTCGAGCTCTTCGCGCGCCTGGCGGTCCCCCAGGGTGACCCGCAGCGCCTCCTCGTAGCGGCGGTAGTCGGTCTCGTCGCGCGACTGCGCGTAGCGGGTCAGGTTGAACACCGCATCGCGGTGCGACTTGGCCCAGAGCCCCTCGCCGGCGACGTAGGCGCGCACCGCCGACAGCACGTCGCCGTTGAGCTTGGTGACCCCGACCAGGAGGCCGATCACCAGCACGAACAGCGCGACGACGAAACCGAGCTTGCGCGCCACCGGCAGGTCGCGCATCGCCGCGCGCAGGCCGCGCGCGCCCGGCCCCGGCGCCGGGCGCAGTGGCACGGGCGGGTCGGCGGGGGGCACGCCTTGGATCACGGGCATGCCCGGATGATCGCCGATGCCGGCACCGCGGCAGCGGCCGGCGGGGCTTCAGTCGAGTCGTGCCGCGTGAGACAGCGCACGCAGCAGCGCGCGGTTGATCTCGCCAGGATCGGTGATCAGCCGGTCGCAGGCCTCGCGGATCGGATCGAGCGCGTCGCCCTCGATGGCGCGCACCATTTCGCAATACGGTGCATAGGGGCCGCTGCCGTCGGCCAGGGCCTGGTAGACGCGCTCGGGCACCGGCAGCGACTTCAGCAACTCGCCGAAGGGTTGCTTGAACATCTGGTCGAGCAGAGAGAACACCCCGCAGATGAACAGCTCGCCGCGCATCTCGTCGTCGCCGAGGTGCCGCACCAGCTCCTCCATCAGGATGCCGCGCCGCACCGAGGCGAACATCACCGGCTTCATGTCCACGTCCTTGCTGGCGGTCGCCAGCAGCAGCGCGAGCCAGCGCTTCAGGCGGTTGTAGCCCAGCATCATGATGGCGTGGCGGAACGAGCTGATCTCGACGCTCAGGCCGAAGCCGGGCGAGTTGATGTAGCGCAGCAGCTTGAAGGCCAGCGTCGGATCGCGCTTGAGCGTCTCCTCGAGCTTGTCGACCGGCTCGGCCTGGTCGACACGCCGGATCAGCTCGACGATCACCTGCAGATCGGAGGCCCCCGATTTCGGCTTGCTCGACGCGCTGGTCGGGGCAGCCGCCTGGGCGATCGCATCGCCCATCGGCCAGCCGAGCACCGCCACGGCCCCCCGCGCGAACGAGGCCTCCATCTCCGCGATGCGGCTGACACCGGACTGCACGAAGCCGATGCTGCGCGTCGCGCCGGCCGCCGGCTGGGTCTCGCCAACACGGCGGTCGTCAGACAGGTCGATGATCGAGTACTTGAAGCAAGGCAGCACCTCGCGCGGCAGCTCGCGCAGCGGCCGGCCCTTGATCAGCAGCGTGTTGCCCTTGGCGTGCAGCGCCGTGATCGCGGCGGTGTGGGCCGCCTCGCCGGCCATGAACGCCGGGACCTCGATCATCACGTTGGCGCTGGGCTGCGCCTCGATCAGGTCGTGCAGCAGCGACTCGCTGAGCACGTTCAGGGACACCCTGCCGTCGCCTTCGGGCCAGACGGCAGCGACTTCGGCGAGCAGCGCGGCCGCGTCGAGCGGCGCGCCCGGGACCAGCGGGAACACGGTCAGGCGCGTGGCCGTCACCGCGCGCTGGCGATCGATCATGGGAGAGTAGCTCAGCGCAACCTGGCTGAGGATGCAGTCGCTCACGCGGCGCTCCTGGGCAAGAAAGGACGGACGCGGGATCGGCGGTCTCAGCCGATGTGGTCGAACAGCGACAGCCGCTGCACCATCGCGTAGGACTTGAGGGCGGCATCGTAGCCGCTCTGCTGGTTCTGAAAGCGTGAAATTGCCTCGACCATGTCCAGATCTTCGGCGTTGGAGCGCTCGGTCTGCGCCCCGAGCTTGAGCGCGGCGAGCCGGCTCTCGATGCCGTCGATGCGGTTGAGCGTCTCGCCGGCCAGCGCGCGCTGCTGCTGCAGGCGCCCGAGCACGGCATCGACGTCGCGCAGGCTGCTGTTGACCACCTGGCTGATCTGGCCGCTGTTCAGCAGCGGCGTCTCGAGCGCCGCCGCGGCCGCGTCGAGCACCGCGAAGACGTTCAGCGTCGCGCTCGAGGGCGCGATCGCGAAGCCGTCGCCATCGGCCGGGGCACCACTGATCGTGAAGGACAGGCCCTCGACCTCGATGGCGCGGCCGCTCTCGTAGGGCACGTCGCTCAGCGCGGTCGGGTTGCCGTCGCGCAGCACGGTGTAGGTGGTCACGCCGCCGCTGACGCTGAAGTCGACCGTGTAGGCGCCACCGCTCAGCGCCGTCGGATCGCTGACGCGGCCGCTGTCGATCCAGGCGCTGCCGTTCTGCGTGAGCGCTCGGGTCTCGAACACGCCGTTGCCGGTGCGCGCCTGCAGCCAGGTGGCCGGGCCGTCGAGCGTCACCGGCAGGCTTTCACCGGAGGCGACGTCGATCTGGCCGCCGGTGCCGCGGAATTCGACCCCACCGGGCGTGTCGACGAAGGGCGGGCTGCTCGAGCCTTGCCCGGCGAACAGGTAGCCGCCGGCGCCGTCGGGGCGGTTGGCGATCGCGAACAGCTGCTTGCGCGTCTCGCGCAAGGCCAGCGCGAGGCTGCGCCGCTCGGCGTCGCTGTAGGTCGCGTTGCCGGCGGCGACCAGCTTCTCGCGCGCCTGCTGCAGCAGTTCGCCGGCATCGCCGAGCGCGGACTCGCCGAGCTGCATCGCGTTGCGGCTGGCCTCGACGGCGCGCTGGCTGGCGGTGCTGCGCGCCTCCAGCGCCAGCGCCCGCTCGGCGCGCGCGGCCGCGGTCGGGTCGTCGCTGGCGCGGTTGACGCGCTTGCCGCTGCTCAGCTGCAGCTGGCTCTCGGCCATCTCGCTCTGCCGGCGCTGCAGGTTGGCGATCGCGGCTTCGTAGCTGTGGGCGGTGCTCAGGCGCATGGGAATTCTTTCGCGAAGGGTCAGCGACCGGCCACCGACAGCAGGGTGTCGAACACGCCCTGCGCGATCTGCAGCACCTTGGCCGCGGCCTGGTAGCCCTGCTGGAACTGGATCAGCCGCGCGGCCTCCTCGTCGAGGTTGACGCCGGTCTTGGACGCCAGCGCCTCGGCGGCGTTCTCGGCCACCGCGCCGGAGATCGCGCTGGCGCCGCGCGCACTCTGCACGCGCACGCCGACATCGGCCATCGCGCGCGCATAGGCGCTGGTGATGGTCTCGCCCGGCGACAGCGCGCCGCCGGACAGCAGCTCGCGCCCGACCATGCCCTCGTCGCGCAGGTCCAGCAGCGACAGCGCATTGCCGTTGTTGGCGGCCGGGAAGGCGGTGCGCGCCACCTGCAGCGTGTCGCCGCTGCGCGGCACGCCGTTGAGGCTGAGCTCGAAGCCGTTCAGCGCGATCGGCGAGCCGGCCGACCAGGTGCCGGTGCCGCTGGCGACGACCGTGCCGCCGGCATCGGTGAGGCTCCAGCTGTAGCCGCCGGCATCGTCGGTGAAGGCGATGTCGGCACTCCGGTCCGGGTCGAGCGCGCTGCTGACGGTGCGCAAGGCCCCGACCGTCGCGGTGCCGACGTTCTCGGCGCCGACGGTCGCGGCCACCTGCGAGGCCGCGGCGATGCCGCGCGGATCGTCGAGCACGCGCGCCATGCCGGCCGGCGCATTGCTGACCGGCTGCAGCAGGTAGCGGTCGTTCGGGCCCGGTGCCGGCGTGCCGACATCGACGCGAAAGCCGTCGACCTCCTGGCCCGGGAGCACGCTGCGCTCGACGCCATCGCTCAGGCGCCGCAGCAGGTACTGGCCCGGGTTGAGCGGGTCGGTGCGCAGCTCGTAGTCGCTCGGCTGCAGCTGGGTCACGTCGGTGATCGCCAGCGAGACGGTCGGCACGCTGCGCCCGTCGGCCGCGATCGTCGACGCCAGGAAGCTGCCATCGGCCGCGCGCGCGTTGCTGCCCGAGGGCAGCACGCGCGGCGCGCCGACGGCCAGCAGCGGCGCACCGGTGCCCGGCGGCTGGCGCAGGTCCAGGCCGAGCGCCTGCTGCGCATTGAGCCGCCCCGCCAGCGCGGTCGCGAGCTGGCCGACCAGCGCGCGCGCCTCGCCCAGGTCCTCGTTCTGGAACTTCAGCAGCCCGGCGATGCTGCCGCCTCGGATCGAGTCGCCCGGCACCAGCCGGTCGGTGCCGGCCTCGGCGATGCCCAGGCGCACGCGCGCCGGGTCGTATTCGTCGGGCAGCACCTTCAGCGGCAGCGCCGAATTCGACAGCACCAGCCGCTGCCCGCCGCCGATGAACACGCCGAGCGAGCCGTCGTCGGCCGGGATCGTCGTGACCTCGATGTGCTGGGAGATCTCGCTGATCAGCCGGTCGCGCTGGTCGAGCAGGTCGTTGGGCTGGTGGCCGGTGCCGAAGGCCGCGGCGATCTGCTGGTTGATGCCGGCGACCTGCTGCGCCAGCGCGTTCACGGTGGCCACCGAGTTGCGCAGGTCCTGGGACACCCCGGCCTGCAGCGTGTTGATCTGCTCGCCGGCGGCGCGGAAGCGCGAGGCCAGCTCCTCGGTGCGCGCGAGCACGACCTGGCGCGCCGAGCTGTCCTGCGGACGGTTGGCCACGTCGACGAAGGCGTTGAGCAGCTGCCCCGCGGCGTAGCCGATGCCCTGCTCGCCCGAGGCGAACACCTTCTCGAGCCGCGTGAGCTGCTCGAGGTGGGTCTCGTCGAGCGCGGCGCGGGCGCGCGAGCTCGCGGCCTCGCGGGTCAGGAAGGCGTCGGCGGCCCGGGTGACGGTGTCGATCTTCACGCCCTGGCCGAAGAAGCCGGCGCCGGTGTACTGGCCGCCCGCGGTCGACAGCTCCACCTGCTGGCGCGAATAGCCCTCGGTGCCGGCGTTGGCGATGTTGGAGCCGGTCGTCTGCAGCGCGGCGTAGTTGGCAAACATGGCCCGGGTGCCCAGGCTCATCAGTCCGGACATGGCGCTTCCCTCAGGTCGTCAGCGTGCGCTGCAGCCGCAGCGTGGTGTTGATCACACGGCCGAGCTTGGCCGCGTAGGCCGGGTCGGTCGCGTAGCCGGCGCGCTGCAGGCCGACGGCGAAACCCTGGGCGCTGCCGCCCTGCTCGATCACCTTGGCATAGCGCGGGCTGTCCTTGAGCAGGCGGGCGTAGTCGCGGAACGCCTCGTCGTAGCTCGCGTAGGCGCGGAACTTGGCCTGCACCTTGCGCGGCTGGCCGTTGACGTATTCGGTGGTCGTCACCTCGGCGACCGGCCCCTTCCAGTTCGCGCCGGCCTTGATGCCGAAGACGTTGTGGCTCGGGCTGCCGTCGGCGTGACGGATCTCGCGCCTGCCCCAGCCGGACTCGTGCGCCGCCTGGCTCAGGATGAAGGCGCCGGGGACGCCGGTCTCGGCCGCGGCCGCCTCGGCGGCCTCGCTGTGACGGGCCACGAAATCCTGCGCGCGCGAGGCGCCGGGCAGGCGCTCCCAGGCCGGCGCCGCTGCCGCCGCCTGGGGCGCGGGCGTGGCCCCGACGGCCTGGCCGAGCTGGCGTTCGAGCTGCTTGGCGATCAGCGTCGACAGCCCGCCGGGCAGGCCGCTGAGCTTCTGAGCAAACTGGCCGTCGAGCAGCTCGGTGCCCATCTGCGTGCCGCCGTTGTCCATCAGGCCGGTGCTCATCGTGGCCTGGCGCATGCTCTTGAGCAGCTCCTGCATGAACAGCGATTCGAACTGTTTGGCGGCCTGCTGGACCGCCGCACGCGGGTCCTGCGTGGCCTGCGCCTGCAAGTTGCGCAGCACCGCGCCGTCGAGGCCGCTGCCGAGTCCGGGCGTGTTCACCGTGCGGCCCTCCCGAGCGCCGCGGCGGCGGCACAGACGCGGGCCCGCCGCGCTGCCACGTCGGCGGTGCCGGAGCGGGGGGCGGGCCGACGCATCAGATCACCTCGAGCTCGGCATTGAGCGCACCGGCCGCCTTGATCGCCTGCAGGATCGCGAGCAACTCCTGCGGCGTCGCGCCGAGCGAGTTGAGCGCCTTGACGACGTCGGTGAGCTGGGTGCCGGCCGGCAGCTGAATCAGCGAGCCGGCGTCCTGCTTGATCGCGATGTCGGCCTTCTCGGCCTGCACCGTCTGACCGCCCGACAGCGGGCCGGGCTGGCTGATCACCGGGGTCGAGGAGATCGTCACCGACAGGCTGCCGTGCGCGACCGCGCAGGGCGCGAGCGTGACGGCCTGGTTGACCACCACCGAGCCGGTGCGCGCGTTGACGACCACGCGCGCGGCCGGCGCGCTCAGCGCGATCGGCAGGTTCTCGATCTCGGCCAGGAAGGCCACGCGCGCGTCCGGCGAGGCCGGCATGCGCACGCGCACCGTGCGGCCGTCGAGCGCCTGCGCGCTGCCCTCGCCCATGCGGGCGTTGATCGCCTTGACGACGTCGCGCGCGGTCGAGTAGTCGGCCGAATTGAGGTCCAGCTGCAGCGTGTCGCCCTGGGCCAGCGGCGTGGGCACCGCGCGCTCGACCGTCGCGCCGGCCGGCACGCGACCGGCGTTGAGCGAGTTGACCTGCACCTTCGAGCCGCCGGCCGAGGCGCCGGCGCCGCCGACGATCAGGTTGCCCTGCGCCAGCGCGTAGACCTGGCCGTCGGCGCCCTTGAGCGGCGTCGCGATCAGCGTGCCGCCGCGCAGGCTCTTGGCATTGCCCATCGACGAGACGTTGACGTCGATCGCCTGGCCGGGCTGCGAGAACGGCGGCAGCGAGGCCGTCACCATCACCGCGGCGACGTTGCGCAGTTGGATGCTGGTGCCCGGCGGCACCGTCACGCCCATCTGCTGCAGCATCGCGTTCAGGCTCTGGGTCGTGAACGGGGTCTGGGTGGTCTGGTCGCCGGTGCCATCGAGGCCGACCACGAGGCCGTAGCCGACCAGCTGGTTGGCGCGCACGCCCTGCACGGCGGCAACCTCCTTGAGCCGCGCGGCCTGCGCGTCGTGCGGCCATGCCAGGGCGGCGGCGGCCAGCACGAGAGCCAGGCTGATCACGCGGCGCAGCAGCGCATCGGCGGTCGCGACAGGAGCGTGGAGGCGGTGCATGGTGGTGACGGCGGCATGAGAGTCCTTGTCACCATTCTGGAAATCTTTAGATCGGCAGAACGCTCAAAAAGAACCGCGCCAACCAGCCAATTACCTGCGCATCGGCCTGGGCGCCGCGGCCACGCTGCTCGATGCGCACGTTGGCGATCTGCGCCGAGGCGACCGAGTTGCCCGGCTGGATCGCGCGCGGATCGACCTGACCGGTGAAACGCAGCACGTCGACATGGGCGTTGACGCCGATCTGCTTCTCGCCGGCGATCACCAGGTGGCCGTTGGGCAGCACCTCGGTGACGGTCGCGGTGATCGTGCCGGTGAAGGTGTTGGCACTGGCGGTCGTGCCCTTGCCCTCGAAGTTGTTGTTCGAGCTGCCCGAGGCGCTGGCGCGGTTGAACGCACTGCTCGGGAAGAACGGCAGCGCGGTGATGCCGGCCTCGACCGAGCCGGACTTGTCGACCGAGCTGGTCGACTGCTGGCTGGCCGCGACCTTCTCGACGATCTGCACCGTGATCGTGTCGCCGACCAGGCGCGCACGGTGGTCCTCGAACAGCGGGCGGTAGCTGGCGGCCTGGAAGATCGAGCCGTTGTTCAGCGCCGGCGGCGGCGGCGCGGCCGGGCGCACCGGCTGGGTGTCGGCAATGTCGACCTTCGGGCGCATCGACTCGCAGCCCGCCAGCAGCAGCGCCGCGGGCAGCACGACGAGAAGGACGGCGCGCATCACAGCTGACCCAGACGCTGCAGCATCTGGTCCGAGGTCTGGATCGCCTTGGAATTGAGCTCGTAGGCGCGCTGGGTCTGGATCATCGCGACCAGTTCCTCGACCACGTTGACGTTGCTGGTCTCGACGAAGCCCTGCGCGAGCTGGCCCAGGCCGTTGCTGCCCGGCGCGCCGGCGTTCGGCGTGCCCGACGCGGCGGTCTCGGCGTAGAGGTTCTGCCCGCGCGGCTCGAGGCCGGCCGGGTTGACGAAGCTGGCGGTCTGCAGCTGGCCGACTTGCTGCGGCAGCGCCTGGCCCGGCAGCGCGACGCTGACCACGCCGTCGGCCGCGACCGTGATGCTCTGCGCGTTGGCCGGGATCACGATGCCGGGCTGGACCGCGTAGCCGTTGTTGGTGACGAGCTGGCCCTGCGCGTCGACCTGGAAGGCCCCGTCGCGGGTGTAGCCGGTGGTGCCGTCGGGCAGCTGGATCTGGAAGAAGCCGCCGCCCTTGATCGCGACGTCGAGGTTGTTGCCGGTCTGCTGCAAGTTGCCCTGGCTGAACTGGCGCGAGGTCGCGACCGCCTGCGTGCCCAGGCCGACCTGCAAGCCGGTGGGCAGCGTGTTCTGCTCGGTGCTGTTGGCGCCGGACTGACGCACCGTCTGGTACATCAGGTCCTCGAACACCGCATGCGAGCGCTTGTAGCCGTTGGTGGCGCTGTTGGCGAGGTTGTGCGAGATGTGGTCCAGCTGGGTCTGCTGGGCCTCCATGCCGGTCTTGGCGATCCAAAGCGAACGCATCATGGCGAGGGGCTCCTTGTCGGCCGATGATGCGGCGACTGGAGCGTCGCGAGACGCGGAAAAGACGCGGCTTCGGACCTCAGTTCCGAGGGCGCCGCCGCGCCCGGGCCGGGGGCGTCCGGGGTCTCAGCGGACCGGCGCCACCACCGGCGAGGAGAATTCCCGGCCGACGACCGCGCGGGCGTAGAAGTACTTGTTGCGCGCCGCGTCGCTGAGCTCGTCGATGTTCACGCGCCCGGCGGCGTCACAGGGGAACACGAGCGCCCGCCCGGTGACACACAGGGGTCGGAAGCTCAGCTGATAGTCCGTGCGTTCGGCGGCGATGATCGACAGCGTGTCCATGATGCAACTCCTCACACCGGGCGGCTGGCGCCCGAGCGCATCGCTTCGATACGCCTGACCTTCCTTTGCACGGAGCGTGCCAATGCGGGTCGCACCCCCATCGCAATCGCAATGCGTTGATTTGGCTGAGGAAATCCGGTTTCCTGCAACGCGGGACCCCGTCCCGACCCGCCCGAATTTCGGACAGGAC
>DATMJX010000100.1:0-8066 GCA_035553715.1 Methylibium sp. | reverse complement strand
CCGCTCGATCTCGGCACCCTGGTCGAGCGCCTGCGGGGCGTGCTTGCAGGTCCGGGGCCGGTGGTGGCATGAGCGGTGGACCCGTCGGGTCCCGCTGCTCTGTCTGCTGCCGCTGCTGGCGTCGATGGTGTGGCCGTGGGTCGATGCGGCGCAGGCCCGCGAGCAACGGCTGCGGCACGAGGCCTTGCTGACGGCGCGTTTCCTGGCCGCCGCGGTCGACCGCGAACTCCTCGCGATCGAGGCCACGCTGCAGGTGCTCGCCCAGGGACGCACGCTGGCCGACGACGATCTCCCGACGCTGCACCGCGAGGCCGAGGCCGCCGCGCGTGCGCAGATCGTGAACAACCTGGTACTGAGCGACCGGCAGGGGCGGCAGCGGCTCAACACGCTCAGGCCCTGGGGGAGCGCGTTGCCGGAGCGGGGCAACCCCGGTGTGCTGCAGGCCGTGTTCGAGACCGGCCAGCCGGTCGTCACGGACCTGTTCACCGGGCCGGTGACCGGGACGCCGCTGGTCGCGGTCGGTGTGCCGGTGCTGCGCGAGGGGCAGGTCGTCTACAGCCTGTCCGCCGGCGTCTCGCCCGATCGGCTCGGCCAGCAGCTCAAGCGCAGCGAGCTGCCAGAGGGCTGGATCGCCGCCTTGATCGACGGGCAGGGGCGCGTCGTGGCGCGCAGCCGCGAGGCGGCGCGCTTCGTCGGCCAGCCGGCCGCGGCGGCGCTGCGCGAGCGGCTGCGGACCGAGCGCGAGGGCACGGTCGATCTCGTCACGCTCGAAGGCACGGCCGTCATCGGCGCCTTCAGTCCCAGCCAGCGCTCGCGCTGGACCGTCGCGGTCGGGGCGCCCGACGCCGAATTGCGTCGTGCGGCTCTGGTGCGCACGGGGGGGCTGTTGCTCGGGCTGCTCGCCACTGGCTGGCTGGCCTGGCGCCTCGGGCGAGTCAGCGCCTGACGCGCCACCGACGGGGCCTGCTCAGCGGGCGCCCGTCACGCCGAGCTCGGCGCGCGCGACCCAGCGCCAGCCGCCCGGCGGCAGATCGGCGGGCAGCGCGAGACCGGCAAAGGCGCTGCGGTGCAGCCGATCGACATGCTCGCCGGCCGCCGCCACCATGCGCTTGACCTGGTGGTAGCGACCCTCGGTCAGCGTCAGCCGCAGGCTGTGCGCGCCGGTCGCCTCGCAGGCGAGCGCGCGCACCGGCTGCGGATCGTCGCGCAGCGTCACACCGGCGAGCAGGCGCTCGACCAGCGCGGGGCTCACCGCGCCCGCCGTCTCGACCTCGTAGACCTTGGGCAGGTGGTGCTTCGGGTGGGTGAGGCGGTGCAGCAGCGTGCCGTCGTCGGTGAGCAGCAGCGCCCCGGTGGTGTCCTGATCGAGCCGGCCGACCGGCTGCACGCCACGAGCGCGCAGCGGCGCCGGCAGCAGCGTCATCACGCTGGGCCAGGCGCCGGGCTTCTGCGAACACTCGTAGCCGGCGGGCTTGTGCAGCAGCACGAGGGCGTGCTCGTGGTAGGGCCAGGGGATGCCGTCGACCTCGAAGTGCAGGCCCTCGGTCGGGGTGTCGGCCTCGCCGTCGACCACCACGCCGGCATGGCGCACCAGGCCGGCACGCAGCAAGGCCGCGCACTCCCGGCGCGTGCCGAAGCCCTGGCTGAAGAGAACCTGCGACCAGCGCATGGGCGTGACCTCGCCTCAGAAACGCCGCTCGAGCGTCAGGATGTCGTTCTCGCGCTTCATCTGGAAGCGCGTGAGGAAGCTGTTGCCGAGCAGCACGAAGGGCATCGGCATCGGCTGCACGACGGCCTCGACGTTGTGGACATCGACGTCGCCGAGCCGCACCGTGTTCAGCGCGATGCGATGGCCGATCGCCGTGCCGTTGGCGGTGCTCAGGCCGACGCGTGGCGCGTTCTTGTAGTCGAGGCCGAGGCGGTCGGCCTCGTCGCGGCTGATCGAGACCAGCGTCGCGCCGGTGTCGACCAGGAAGCGCACGCCGCGGCCGTTGATCTCGCCGCTGGCGAGGAAATGGCCGCTCGCATCGACGGCCAGCGTGACCACGCGCGCGCTGCCCGGGCTGGCCGCCCCGCCGAGGTGAACCGCCGCCGCGCCGAGCCGCAGCGTGCGGCGCTGGCCGTCGACCTCGACGAGCGCGGCATCGCCGTCGAGCGAGAGCAGCCGCACGCCGCGCCAGCGCTCGCCGAGGGCGAACGCGCGCGGCGCGCCGTCGATCACCAGCAGGGCCTGGCGAGCGCCGATGCTGCCGCTGAAGGCCACGCGGCGCTCCGCGGCCACGGCCTCGTCGGACGCCGGCTGGGCCTGCGCCACGCCCGCCGCGGCCATCAGCAGGGCCGCGCAGCCGGCGAGGGCGAGGCGCATGCGGGCGCCTTCAGTCGCGGAAGTTGCTGAACGACAGCGGCAGGTCGGCGATGTCCTTGCGGATCAGCGCGATCGCGGCCTGCAGGTCGTCGCGCTTGGCGCCGGTGACGCGCACCGTGTCGCCCTGGATCGCCGCCTGCACCTTGAGTTTGCTGCCCTTGAGCAGCTGCTGGACCTTCTTCGCGGTGTCCGAGTCGACGCCGGCCTTGACCTTGACGAGCTGCTTGACCTTGTCGCCGCCGATCTTCTCGACCTTGGCGCTCTTGTCAAGGAAGCGCGCGTCGACGCTGCGCTTGGTCAGCTTGGCCATCAGCACGTCCAGCACCTGGCCGAGCTGGAAGTCGCTGTCGGCGTAGAGCGTGATGTCCTTGTCCTTCAGCTCGACCTTGGCTGACGAGCCCTTGAAGTCGAAGCGCGTGCCGATCTCCTTGCCGGCCTGGTCGACCGCGTTGCGGACCTCCACGAGGTTGGGTTCGAGCACGGTATCGAAGCTGGGCATGGGTCGGGACCTGGACGGGATGCGATCGGCGAAAATTCTGCCATGCCGTCCCTGCGTATCGAGCACCGCGTCAGCCTGCGGCCCCACAACAGCTTCGGGCTGCCAGCCCTGGCCGAGACCCTGGTGCGCATCGACAGCGAGGCATCGCTGCGCGCCGCGCTGGCCGATGCGCGCCTGGCGGGCCGGCCGCGCTTCGTGCTCGGCGGTGGCAGCAACATCGTGCTCACGCACGACCTGCAGGCGGTGGTGCTGAAGATCGAGATCCGGGGCCGGCGCGTTGTCTCGCGCGATGCCGAGGCGGTGGTGGTCGAGGCCGGCGCCGGCGAGCGCTGGCACGATGTCGTCGCCTGGACGCTCGACGAAGGGCTGCCGGGGCTGGAGAACCTCGCGCTGATCCCGGGCAGCGCCGGCGCGGCGCCCGTGCAGAACATCGGCGCCTACGGCGTCGAGCTGAAGGACCGCTTCGATTCGCTCGACGCGATCGACCTGGACAGCGGCGCCGGCTTCACGCTGAGCGCCGAGGACTGCCGCTTCGGCTACCGCGACAGCATCTTCAAGCACGAGCTGGCGGGGCGCTGCGCGATCACCCGCGTGCGCCTGCGCCTGCCGCAACCGCCGACCCCGGTGCTCGGCTACCTCGACCTCGAGCGCCGCATCGCCGAGACCGGCATCACCCACCCGAGCCCGCGCCAGGTGTTCGACTGGGTCTGCGCAATCCGGCGCGCCAAGCTGCCCGACCCGGCGGTGCTCGGCAACGCCGGCAGCTTCTTCAAGAACCCGGTGGTCACGCCGGAGCAGTGCCGCGACATCATCGCGCGCGATCCCTCGGTCGTGCATTACCCCATGGCCGACGGGAGCTTCAAGCTCGCGGCAGGATGGCTGATCGATGCCTGCGGCTGGAAGGGCAAGTCGATCGGGCAGGCCGGCGTCTACGACAAGCAGGCGCTGGTGCTCGTCAACCGCGGGGGGGCGATCGGTGGCGAGATCGTGACGCTGGCCCAGGCGATCCAGGAGAGCGTCTACGGCCGCTTCGGCATCCGGCTCGAGCCCGAGCCGGTGGTCCTGTGACGTCAAGGAGACGGTGATGGCGCAATGGCACGGCAAGGGCGGTGACGAGGTCTACACGTCCGAGGAAATCGAGGCCCGGCTCAAGGCCGAGCTGCCGCACTGGTATTACGAGGACGGCTGGATCCGCCGCAAGTACAAGACCAGCGGCTGGAAGGCCACGCTGATGGTGGTCAACACCGTGGGCCACCTCGCCGAGGCGGCCTGGCACCACCCGGACCTGGCGGTCAGCTATGCCTTCGTGATCGTCAAGCTGACGAACCATGCGGCCAAGGGCGTGACGGCGAAGGACTTCGCGCTCGCACGCAAGATTGAGGATGTGATCCAGTGGCAGCCGGCGAAGGAGGCGGACGCGGTGCTCGAGGGCACGCCGAACGAGGATCCGCGCTTCAAGTACCTGAAGTACGACTGAGCCGCGGCGGCGGCGCGCCGCAGGCTAGCGTCGGCGGCGGCCGAAGGGGATCTGGCCGCGCCAGGCACGGATCGTCAGCCAGCCGCCGACCATGCCGCCGAGGTGGGCGAAATGCGCCACGCCGCCGGTCGGGGCCGTGACGCCGAGGATCAGCTCGATCGCGCCGAACACCGCGACGAAGGTGCGGGCCTTCATCGGGATCGGCGGCAGCAGCAGCATCACCGTGCGGTAGGGGAAGAGCATGCCGTAGGCCATCAGCAGGCCGAACAGCCCGCCGGAGGCGCCGACCGTCGGGTTGGGCGAGCCGAGCAGCGCGGCGACCAGCAGCTGCGCCACGGCGGCCGCCAGCACGCTTGCGCCGTAGAACACCAGGAAGCGCCGCGGTCCCCACAGGCGCTCGAGTTCCGCGCCGAACATCCACAGCCCGAGCATGTTGAACAGCAGGTGGAACAGGCCGTCGTGCAGGAAGGCGTAGCTCAGCGGCTGCCAGGGCAGCCAGCCGCCGCCGAGCGGCCACAGCGCGAACAGCGCGGTGAACCACGGACCGAGGAACTGGTCAAGGCAGAACACCGCGACGTTGACGAGGATCAGCGCCTGGGTGAGCGGGGGCAGCGGAGGCATGCGGGGAAGAGGATGGTGCCCGAGGCCGGACTCGAACCGGCACACCTTGCGGCGGGGGATTTTGAGTCCGGGTGCGAAATGAGGATTGGCGCGGCCTGGAGGCCCGAAACGTTCCGCATTCTGCCTGCGATCGGCTCCTGGGAAGAAACCGAAAAGCGGAACGGATTTCAGCGCACCGGCTTGAGCTTCGGGACGGCCGTGCGGTAGTGCTTGCGGGTGAGGCGCTTGTCGTCGTGCTGCAGCAGCTCGGCGGCCTCTTCCTCGGTCCCCGCGAGGTCGGCGGCGCGCTTGCGCATGTCGCGCAGGTACATGCGGCGCACCTGGGCGGCCAGGGCGGCCAGGCGGTCGCGCTCCTCGCCTTCTGCGCTGGCGGCGCGCTGCTCGAGCTCGGCAGCGGCCTTGTCGCGCGCAGCGTCCCAGCGGTCGGTCAGCATGCGCTCGGACACCGGCCGGCCGGTGGGCGTGCTCAGCAGCATCAGGTGATTCGCCTTCAGCGCGCGCCGTCGCGAAATTAGACCCGGAAGCACCTGGGACAGGGACAGGTCGAAGTCACCCTCTTTGCCGGTCTTGCTTGCCTCGAG
Source organism: Methylibium sp. (assembly GCA_035553715.1). Taxonomy (GTDB): domain Bacteria; phylum Pseudomonadota; class Gammaproteobacteria; order Burkholderiales; family Burkholderiaceae_C; genus Methylibium. The sequence goes on along the minus strand of DATMJX010000100.1, from coordinate 2,523 downwards.
GCTGAGGACGTCGCCCTTCGGCAGCAAGATCGTGCGGCAGTCCGTCAGCCGCATGCCGGTGGCCGTGGCCAAATCCATGCAGTCGCGCAGCACCTGGTCGCCGTGCGGGTAGACCGCGTCGAACAGCTCGTCTGTCACCCTGACCTTGCGCGGCTTTTCGGGGTTCTTCCACTCGGACCGCTCCAGGCCAGCGGCCGGGAACGGCAGCTTCGTGTAGCCGTTGAGCCGCGCCCAGTTCCAGATGATCGAAAGCAGCGACATCTCGCGGTTCGCCTGAGTCTTGGCCTTGCGAGCCTTCAGGTAGCCGCGCAGGTCGGAGAGCTCGACGTCGGCCCAGGTCGACTCGCCGAAGATCGGCTCCAGGCGCTTCAGCTGCCGGCCGTAGCCGCGGCGCGTCTCAGCATTGGTGTAGGCCGGCAGGCCGTCCTGCTCGTCCAGGCGCCAGGCGTCGAAGGCTTGCTGCAGCGTGCCGGCGATCCGCGGTGCGCGGTTGTGGATCTCGTCCCAGCGCTTCAGCGCCTCGTCGTAGTCGGACCCCAGCGGCACGTCCGGCAGGCCCTCCGGCCGGCGGTCATAGACGTAGTACGTCACGACCTTGCCGCTCTTGCGGCGGCGGGTGTGCGAGCGCAGCCGCGGGTACTTGTTGGTCATCGCACCAGCTCGAGCTTCGGCTTCTTCGAGGGCGTGACCGACTCGCCGGCCAGCCACTGTCGGGCATGGTAGCGGCTCACCACGATGCGCTCGCCGAGCTGGCGGAACGGCAGGCCCTGCTCGGCCAGCACGCGGGCCTGGTCGCCGCGGCGCGCGCAGCCGGTGAGGTCGCGCAGCTCGGCCGGCGTCAGGAACTCGCTGGTCGATGCGGTGAGCATCAGTCCTCCCTCTCCCGCGGCAGGGGCTCGCGCTTGTCGCGGCGCTGGCGCTTGCGGCGGCTCACGACCTCTCCCCGCGCACAAGGCGCTCGACAACCGCTTGCGCGGCCTTGCGATCTTCGTCGTACTCCGGGCTAACTGGAATGGTGGCGAGATACTCAATAGCAGCCAGGATCTCCGGTGCGCGTGCGGCGCGGTAGGCTGCGATGGCGGCGTGGGCGAAGCGTCGAATTTCTGCCTGTCCCACCAGCGTGCTGTAGGGAGCAATGCCGAGCGGCATGCAGTCATCGATCTGCTCATCCGTCAATTCGCCCTGCGCTGCCGGCTTCCGCAGCGCTTGCACGGCCTCCTCCATCAACTCATAGGCGTGCGCTCGGCTCGTTTTCAGAGCGCCCGCAATGATGTCTGCAACGTCCGGCTCAGCGTCATCTAGCCGCTCGGGCGGCGTGGGGGCGGCGAGGGCTTCGTCAACGAGGCGCACCACCTCCTGTGCCTCGTCCCATTGCTTGCCAGCGTACTGCCATCCCGACGCGAGATCTCTTGCGGCTTCCAGCGCCTCGCGCAACTTGTCACTCATGATCGGCTCCTTGCCGCGCCAGGGCGGCCGTATCCCTGCCTCTAATATCCCGATGCAAGATCGCGTCTCCATCCACTCGCGGAGACCTGCGATGCTCACCACCTACCACGTGCGGCGCCTGGACGACGGCCGCTTCTATTCCTTCCTGCGCGAGCGCTTCGCCTGGGGCGGCAGGACCATGCTCGTGCGCGGCTCCGTGTCGCGCAGCCGGCGCCTGGCGCTGAGGGCTGCGGCCGATCACTGCGCACGCTCCCGCAGTGCTGCGTCCTGAGCAGCATTCAGCTCGGCCATGCGCTCGTGCGAGCCGCCGGGCCGGTCGGGGTGCGCAGCGCTGGCCAGCCGGCGGTAGGCTGCGCGGATGTCGGCGCGCGTGCAGTCGCGCGCCACGCCGAGCACCTCCCACCAGTCGCGCTTCGCGCTCGGCGCCGGCAGGGCGGTGAAGCCGGTGAAGGCCCGGTCGAGGATCGCGGCGCCGCCGTGCCGCTCGATCGCGCGCATGGCCTCGATCGTGGCCGCCAGCGCGGCGATGTTCTGCGCGACCTTGGTGTAGCGGTCGATCGCCATGCAGCGCGTTGCGCCGCTGTCGATCCAGTAGACGGCCGCGCCGGGGTCGGCCGGCTCGCGCGCATCGGAGCGCGGCAGGCCGTCGAGCCGCAGCGGCACGTTGCTGCTGATCACGACGTCGTCGGAGTGGATGCCCATGCGCTCGAGCTCGGCGCGCAGGCGGGTGATGGCCTGGTGCACGGTCACGCCGGTCAGCGGGCGCCAGCTGCTGCCGGAGCGAGCTTCACCGCGGCGCGCGAAGCGGCCGTAGTCTCGGCTGCCGGCCGGCGTGCGCTTCCAGCCCTCGGGCCACTGCAGTGGGTAAGCGGTGATGGTCATGCAACCCGGCGCTCTTGCGCCGCCTCCGGGAACCCGTTGTGCTCGACGCCGTCAAGCAGGCGGCCGGCGGCTTTCTGTTCCAGCGCAGCGACGAGGCGCTTCAGCTCGTCCAGCGTGGCATCGTTCTTGATCTGGTTCGCCCGCCAGCAGATGACCCACACGTTGTCGGTGGTGTAACCGCGGCGGCTGTCGATT